>SCRB01000846.1 GCA_004299545.1 Rhizobiaceae bacterium | reverse complement strand
GTTTTGGTAGTCATTTTGCTAGTCATGCCGGCGTGCGATCCGAAGACCGGCGCGCCGGACGGGCGGCGACGCCGTATCGTCGTAGGACGTCAGTAGCGCGTCACGCCGTGATTATGGCCCCAGTCACCGGTTTTCATGCAAGTGGCGAATTTCCGCTTGCAGACGGCTTCCGGCTTTTTCTCCATGCAGTTATTCTTGATCTGCGTGCATGTCTTGTGTGACTGCGCACGGGCGAAGCCGGCGTTGCGGCCGGCATTCGCCATATCTGTAACACCGACCTGCAACAGGCAGGCCGTGGCAGCGACGATCAAACATTTCACCTGCTTCTTCATTCTCCCCCCGGCTATTTGGCATTTGCAACCCATTCACAAAAACACAAGCCCCGGCGAAAGTGAATGAAAAGGTTTTCGTTTGACGGGCGCGCACGCAACACGCCTTGGCATGAGGGGCTGCCGGCTCCCGGAGAAAAAAGGGGAAAGGGCGTTGGCCGTTGATTATGTCACGCGCCAAAGCCCGCCATGACCATTGAGCACCAGGGTCCAGTGTTCTATTCCATAATAGCGGCCACCTTGACGAGTGGGCGTGGAGGAACGGAAGATGAAGCTGCGCTGTGCCATTCTCGACGATTATCAGGACGTGGCACGCAATCTCGCCGACTGGTCGAAACTCGATGGCGTCGAGATCAAGTGCTTTACGTCCCCTATCGCCGATGAGGCGAAGCTCGCGGAAGCGTTGAAGGGTTTTGCCGTTATCATCGCCATGCGCGAGCGCACCCCCTTCCGCGAGAGCCTGCTCTCCCGCCTACCCGACCTGCGCCTTCTGATAACGACCGGCATGAGGAACGCATCCATCGACATGGAAGCCGCCGCCCGGCAGGGCATTCTCGTCTGCGGGACGGGCGCGATCGGCGGCCCGGCGGCCGAACTGACATGGGGCCTCCTGCTCGCGCTTGTCCGCCACATACCGGCGGAGGCTCGAAATTTCCGCGACGCCGGCGACAAATGGCAATTGACGCTTGGCAACGGCCTCGAAGGCAGGACGCTTGGCATCGTCGGGCTGGGCAAACTCGGAACAAAGGTCGCCCGCTACGGGCTCGCCTTCGGCATGGATGTCCTCGCCTGGTCGCGCAGCAATACGCCGGAAAGGAGCAAAGCGCTCGGGATCGGCTTCGCGCCGACGCTCGATGACCTGCTGCGGAAGGCAGACGTCGTCAGTCTCCACCTCGTGCTCAATGCCGAAACCAGGGGCATTCTGGGCGCACGCGAACTCGGGCTGATGAAAAAGGGCGCGCTCCTGATCAACACCTCACGTGGCCCGCTGGTCGATGAAAGAGCACTGGTCGCCGCACTTCAAGGCGGCCGCCTCGGCGGCGCCGGCCTCGACGTTTTCGATCACGAGCCGTTGCCTCCCGATCATCCCTTCCGCACGCTTGCCAATGTCGTCGCCACACCGCATCTCGGCTATGTGACGGAAGAGAATTATCGCATCTATTTCAACGACGCTGCGGAGGATATTGCGGCGTGGCTCGCTGGCGCGCCCGTAAGAGCGTTGAACACGCCGGCAAAAGAGGCGGGAAAGTCATGACAGGCAGGCAGAGCGAAGGCGAATACGACTATATCGTCGTCGGCGCGGGCTCGGCGGGCTGCGTTCTGGCCAACCGCCTTTCCGCAGACCCGAAGAACCGCGTCCTGCTCCTCGAGGCTGGAACCCGCGATACGTGGCACTGGATCCATATCCCGATCGGCTACCTCTACTGCATGGGCAACCCGCGCACTGACTGGATGATGCGCACCGAGCCCGATGCCGGCCTGAACGGCCGCAGCCTCGCCTATCCGCGCGGCAAGGTGCTGGGCGGCTGCTCCTCCATCAACGGCATGATCTATATGCGCGGCCAGGCGAATGACTATGACGGCTGGCGCCAACAGGGAAATACGGGATGGGGCTGGGACGACGTGCTGCCCTATTTCCTCAAATCCGAAGACAATTGGCGCGGCAGGACGGAGCTTCACAACGCCGGTGGAGAGTGGCGCGTGGAAAAGCAGCGGCTGTCCTGGGAACTGCTCGACAGTTTCCGCGAGGCCGCGGAAGAACTCGGCATTCCCCGCACGGACGATTTCAACAAAGGCACCAATGAAGGCTCCGGCTATTTCGAGGTCAACCAGAGGAGCGGTATCCGCTGGAGCACGGCCAAGGCTTTCCTGCGCCCCGCCCTTTCACGCCCCAATCTGCGCCTTCTTACCGGCGCGATGACGGAGAGTCTGGTGATGGAGGACGGTCGCGTCACGGGCATCGAATTTAGCCATGAAGGACGCCCGTTCTCGGCCACGGCACGCGGCGAAGTGATCCTGGCGGCAGGCGCGATCAATTCGCCCAAGATCCTCGAGCTTTCCGGTATCGGCAATGGCGAAATCCTCCAGACGCTTGGCATTCCCGTCAGGAAGGAATCGGCCGGCGTCGGCGGCAACCTCCAGGATCACCTTCAACTGCGCACTGTCTACAAGGTTAAGAATGCCAAGACGCTCAACCAGCGCGTCAACAGCCCTTTCGGCAAGGCGGGCCTCGGATTGGAATATCTTCTTTTCAGAAAAGGGCCGCTCTCCATGGCGCCAAGCCAACTCGGCATCTTCACAAAAAGCGATCCGCGTCTGGAAACGCCCGACCTCGAATATCACGTGCAGCCGCTCTCGACCGACAAGCTCGGAGACCCTCTGCATGCGTTCCCGGCCGTCACAGCATCCGTCTGCAATCTCAGACCCGAAAGCCGAGGCACCGTGCATATGGCGAAACCCGACGTCGCCGCCCATCCGGAAATCAGGCCGAACTATCTCTCGACACCCGGCGACCGCGCCGTCGCCATCCGATCGCTCCGGCTGACGCGGGAACTGATGCGCGCGAAGGCGTTGGCGAAATTTGTGCCGGAAGAGCTATTGCCTGGCCTGGAATTCGACAGCGACGAGGATTTGGCGCAAAAGGCCGGCGACATCGGCACGACCATCTTCCATCCCGTCGGCACGGCCAGGATGGGCAGCGATCCGCTTGCGGTGGTCGATGAGCGGCTGCGCGTCCACGGTCTGGACGGGCTGCGTGTGGTCGATGCCTCGATCATGCCGACGATCACGTCCGGCAACACCAATTCGCCAGTCATCATGATCGCGGAGAAGGCGTCGGAAATGATCCTCGCCGACGCGCGATAGCTTACTTGCGGCAAAAACAACGGATGCGCTTGGCTCCTCTCAGGCCCCGACCGCCACGTCGAGCGCCAGCGTCGCAAGCTCGGTCAGCGAGGACTGCCGGTCGGAGGGCGCCATCTTCTCGCCGGTCAGGAGATCGTCGGAAACCGCGCAGAGCGTGAGGGCACGAACGCCAAAGCGGGCGGCAAGCGTGTAAAGCGCAGCCGTCTCCATGTCGATCGCAAGAATGCCGTGCGCCGTCAGGGGGTCGTAGGCATTTTCCGGCAAGTAGAACGTATCGGTCGAGACGATACCACCGGCCCGCCAGGAAAGGCCCGCCGCGTCGGCCCGGTTGGCGGCATCGCGCAACAGCCCGAAATTGGCCGAAGGCGCGAACCGGAACGCACCGAAGGTTTCGCTGTCCATCGCGCTGTCGGTGGTAGCGGCTTCCGCCAGGACGATATCCTTCAGCCTGACCTTGTCGCTGATGCCGCCGCAGGTTCCGACACGCACGAGCACCTTTGCACCATAAATGTCGATGAGTTCATGCACATAGATGGAAAGCGACGGCTGGCCCATGCCGGTGGCCTGCACGCTGACCGGCTTTCCCTTGTAACGGCCTGTAAAGCCGAGACAATTCCGGATACCGTTCACCTGTCTCGGATCCTCGAAAAACGTCTCCGCGATCCATTTCGCCCTCAGCGGATCGCCCGGCAGGAGGACGGCTTCGGCGTAATCGCCAATCTTCGCTTCATTATGCGGCGTCATGCAACCATCCTCCGGAGCCTTTCACGTCAAATCCAGACCCTTCGCCCCAGACCCTCGCCTGTGAGTGCCCTTCCCTTCTCCCGGCGTCAAGATAGCGGTTGCGGAAGCGGCCTGCCCTTGCCGTAAGGCGTCCGACACATAGATTGCAATAGCGCGTCATACGGATGGAACATCACATAAATCCATGCGTTTTACCGGCGGATTGCCGGAATTCAACAGCCCGATTGCAAAGTCCCATAAAGGAGGGATCGATATGAGATTGGAAGACGCGAAAAAGCACCGCAAGGCGCCGCTCGATACGCCGAGCAATCTCGGCTCCAATGCCTCCAAGGACATCGCGGCTGCTCTCACTGCCCTCCTCGCCGATGTGTTCGCGCTCTACATCAAGACCAAGAATTTTCACTGGCACATGTCGGGTCCGCATTTCCGGGATTACCACCTCCTCCTCGACGAGCAGTCCGAGCAGATTTTCGCCATGACCGACGACATGGCAGAAAGAGCGCGAAAGGTCGGAGGCACGACGCTGCGCTCCATCGGCCAGATCGCAAAGCTGAAGCACATAGAGGACAATGACGCGGATTTCGTCACGCCGGAGGACATGCTGGCCGAGTTGAAGGAAGACAATCTGATGCTCACGCAACGCATGCGCGAGACCCACGATGTCTGCGACGAGCATGGTGACGTCGCGACCGCGAGCCTTCTGGAGAACTGGATCGACGAGGCAGAGCGCCGTACCTGGTTCCTGTTCGAAGCGACCAGGAAAATTTAGGCTCCCGCCGCCGGCTTGCCGGAAAGGATCATCATCCTGCGAATGGGCGCGCTCATAGGGTAGCGCCCATTCCGCCGTCGACATAAAGCGTCTGCCCATTGACATAGGAAGACGCATCGGACGCAAGGAATATAGCGGCGCCGACCAGTTCCTCGACATCGCCCCAGCGGCCGGCCGGCGTCCGTCTTTCGATCCAGGCGGAAAATTCCGCATCGTCCACCAGTGCCCGGTTGAGTTCGGTCTTGAAATAGCCGGGGGCGATGGCGTTGATCTGCAAACCGTAACCGGCCCAATCTGTGCACATGCCCTTGGTGAGATTGCGGACGGCGCCCTT
>SCRB01000845.1 GCA_004299545.1 Rhizobiaceae bacterium | reverse complement strand
GTGCCTGCCGCGAAGAGCTTGGGCAAGCCGATTGGGTCGATAGTTGAGATCCGCAATTGCATCCAGCCGTGCTGGCGGATCGGAAGCGACGGGCCTCGGGCCGTTGTGACGACATAGCTGACGACGGCGGCTGACCTCCCAGCTCTCGCAGCGACATCGGCACGGATGACCACAGTTGTTCCCCCTAAATACCGACGCAACTGCCCACACCTCTTTGATTTTATTATGGTTACGAGAACGATCCGGCTTTCCCCCGCTCGATTAGACACTCTTCACCAATGACCAGAAGCCGGATTTGCGGCCGTGCGCAGCCTTGAGAGAAAGGACATATGCTGCGTGATCGGAAATACCGGCTTCCTTTGCCGCCGCGGCGCAGGAGCCTGCGTCTTTGGCCAGCGCAACCAGCCTGGTCAGATATCGCGCTGCATGCCCGTAGGCTTTGGAGCGGGCGCGCGCCAGAATGTTGTCGATCAAGGCGCGATAAATGACGGTTGCCGCGAGCGGATATTCGTACTCGAGCGCCTGGGCGATCGGAGGAAGCATGCAATACCGACCGCCGTCCCAATTGCCTTGATCCCTGATAACCAGATGAGCGGCAAGGTCGAGGCGCGGCCACTCCATAAGGAATGCCAGCGCCTGATATCGCCTTGATGACGACAGGGCATGCGCGAATGCTCGGTCGAGCACCTCGAACTCTTCGAAATCGGGCAAGGCGGCGATGTAGTCGCGCAGGATGTCTGCGTTCAGGCTTTCCTCGAATGCTGACCAACGCAGGGCCTGGGCCGCTGGTATGTCCTCAAGGGCGGTCAGGATCGCGGCCTCAACGCTGATCCGGCGGGGCACAGTGGGATCGTGTGGCGCAACGCCATCTGCGAGATCTGCTTCGCTCATGTACCGCAAGGATGTCGCGGGCTTTTTTCGGGCCCAGACCAGCGCCTCCTTCGCGCGGCCTGCATCCAACAGGCGCTCGGCGATTCCGATCGTATCCCGAGAATTGGCGGGCTTCTTCTTCTCGAGAGCGATCAGCCCATCAAGATCGTTGCGCGCGACCGCGATGGCCTGTCGGACGGCACGCAATTGCGAGGCGTTGAATTCATATGCGCGGACAGCATTGTCCTTTTGCGTCTTCCTTTCCTCCGTCTCCCGTTGAAGCAGGAACCGATCCCAGCGTCTGAGCGACGGCTCCGGCAGATGACTGGCCACCGCTTCGGCCACATCGACAAGATAGCCATGGCTGCTTTGACCCAAGGCGGCCATAATCCGCTCGGGCAGCAGGTCCGCTTCATCGGACGCCAACTTTTCCACAATGGTGCCCAAAGCCTCGATCGCGTCGTAGTAGACACCCTGTACATGTCCTGAGGAGTCGTCGATCCGTTCGAACACGATCTCATGCGTGGTGATGAAACGCAGCAACCTTTCGACTGCCAAGGCCGCGGACGCCGACGCCAGTTCTCCAGTGATGGTCTCCACCGTGGCGCGCAGATCGTCCCGGAACGCCCGCGCCTTGTCCCAGTCGATGAAGCTTCGGGCCTTTTCGAGGGCGGCCAGGCGCCGATCGATAAGCTTTGCGACCGCTTCCGGACCTTTCGATGCCGCGAGGGCTGCATTGACCAGCTTGCGAAAAGGAGCGTTTCGACCAGCCTCGTCGAGTACGAGCTGTGCCAATCTCTCAGGCCCGAGCGCCACGAGTGACTGAACGGAAAGGGCTGACTTTCTTCGGATCATGCGGGATCAAACCGTTATTACAAGCAAAACAGACGATCCATAGCGTTCAAAACGCCTTATTGTAACCACTCCCTCAGCTTCGACCATCGCCGTCGGCCAGAGATGCTTTTCACCGCAATGGCGACAGCCTTCTTTTGCCCCAGCAATATAACAAGCCGCTTGCCGCGGGTGACACCGGTGTAGAGAAGATTGCGCTGCAACATCGCATAATGCTGCGTCATGACGGGGATGATGACCACCGAATATTCCGAGCCCTGCGATTTGTGGATCGTGGTGGCGTAGGCGAGCACGACCTGGTCGAGTTCGCCAAACTGGAACGAAACCGGGCGGCCATCGAAGTCGATGATCATTTCGCTCGTTTCGAGGTCGATTGCTTGCACGAAGCCGACATCGCCATTGTAGACTTCCTTGTCATAGTCGTTCTCGACCTGCATCACCTTGTCGCCCACGGCAAAGGTGGTGCCGAACTTTTCGACACGCGGCTCCGATCGCGGATTAAGCGCCTTTTGCAATTCGATGTTGAGCGAACGGGCACCGACCCCTCCCCTGTTCATCGGGCAGAGGATCTGGATGTCACGAACGGGGTCGACACCGAAACGGCGCGGAAGCCGCTCCTTGACGATCTCAATCAGCCGGGGGACCGCGATTTCCGGCGTATCGGCCGGCACGAAATAGAAATCCGTCTCGCTTTCAGGCTTTGACAGATCAGGCACCTTGCCGGCGTTGATCCGATGCGCATTCTGGATGATCTGGCTCTCAGCCGCCTGCCGGAATATTTCCGTCAGATGCACGACGGGAACCGCGCCGCTGGCAATGATATCGGCGAGCGCCTGCCCGGGTCCGACAGGTGGAAGCTGGTCGACGTCGCCGACGAAAATGACGGCCGCGTCATCGGGTACCGCCTTCAGCAGTGCATTCATCAGGAGGATGTCGACCATCGAGGTTTCGTCAATCACCAGAAGCTCG
>SCRB01000844.1 GCA_004299545.1 Rhizobiaceae bacterium | reverse complement strand
TCTGCATCGGCTCGGGCGGCAGGAAGGCCTGCAACGCCTCGTCCCATTTCGGCTTGCCCCCGGCCTGGCTCGCAAGATGAACGGCGGGCGACCACCCGCCCGAAACGGCAAGGCAATCGACTGCGAGCGAAACCGGTTCGCCGGACGGCATGCCCGTCGCTGCGTCAAAACGGCGGACCTTGATTTCCGTCAACGCCTTTCCACCCCCGGCCGAGACAACGGCCTGGCCGAGCCGCGGTTCCGCGCCGGCTAGCGATGCGAGGTCGCGCGCGGCGGCGGAAATGTCCGGTCTGACATCGATGATGGTGACAATCGTCGCGCCTGCGCCTTTCAGGCTGGGGGCGGTGGCATAGGCGCTGTCGTTGTTGGTGAATAGCGCGATACGCTCGCCCGGAAGGACGCCATATTCACCGGCGAAACGTTCTGCCGCACTGGCGAGCATCACGCCGGGAATGTCGTTGCCGGGAAAGACGAACGGGCGTTCGAAACCGCCGGTCGCGAGCACGACGGCTCTGGCGCGGATCGTCCAGTGGCGATGACGCGGCTCGCCTATATCCGGTTGGGCCTTGTGGTCGGCGACGCGCTCGATCGCGGCAAGGGTGTTGCCGTCGTAGTAACCCCAAACTGTTGTGCGCGGCAGGAGCCGGACATTCTCCATGCGGGCAAGCTCGTCGGCGAGGCCTGTCGCCCATTCCAGCGCGGGCTTTCCGTCGACGAGGTTGCCTGACCATTTCGCCGCGCCGCCGAAGACGGGCTCCAGATCCGCCACGATCACGCGCGCGCCGCTCGATGCGGCCGCCTTTGCGGCCATGAGGCCGGCGGGACCGGTGCCGACGACGAGCGTATCGCAGAAGGCGTTCATCCGTTCGTAGCGCGCGGTATCCGCGGCTGTGCCGGCATGGCCGAGGCCAGCGGCGCGGCGGATGAAATGCTCGCAGAACATCCAGAAGCGCGTGCCCTTGAGCGGCCCGATCACAGGCCCCATGAAGGTCTTGTAGTAGAAACCGGCGGAAAGAATCTTGCCGGCATATTGGTTGACGGCGCCGATATCGAAGGCAAGCGATGGCGAACGGTTCTGGCTGACGGCATTCAGGCCATCGTAAATTTCGATCTCCGTGACGGGAATATTGGGTTCGCGGATATCGCCATTCAGAAGCGTCACGAGCGCGTTCGGCTCATCGATGCCGGCGGTCATGATCCCGCGCGGGCGGTGGTATTTGAAGGAGCGCCCAAAAAGCGTCACGCCGTTCGCCAGCAGCGCCGAAGCGAGCGTGTCGCCCGCGTGGCCGGTGTAGGACCGTCCATCGAAAGTGAAGCGGACGGTGCGCGCGCGGTCGACGCGCCCCCGGAAGAACTGCGGCGCGGGCTCATGCCTTGCCTCCCTTCCGGCGTTCCTGATGTTTCAGCTCACCGTGCTCGCGAGCAAAGCCGACGAAACTGATGGCGTGGGTGAGCGTGCTGCGGGTAACGAGGAGATGCGAGCGGCAGCCGCCGGAATGTTGCCAGAATTCCCGATGTTCGCCGGCTGTGTTCACCCTTTCATAGACGTAGGAGTACCAGGCATCCTTGTCGGTCGAGGCGGGATCGGGACGCGTGCGGTTGGCGTCGCCCTGATAGGTATATTCGGAAAGGTCGCGCGGCCCGCAATAGGGACAGGTGATGAGCATCTCGGAAGCCTAATGCAGGCGGGGCGTCGAGCCCTGGCCTTTTTCGTCGACAATGAAGCCGCGCCTGAACCGGTCGAGCGTCATTGCGGCATTGAATTTGTGCGGCCGGTCCTGGGCGATCGTATAGGCGAAGCACCAGCCCGACGCAGGGGTTGCCTTGAAACCGCCGTAGCACCAGCCGCAATTGAGATACATGCCGGGCAGGGGGCCGGTCGTGATGATCGGCGTGCCGTCCATCGACATGTCCACCAGCCCGCCCCAGGACCGAAGCAGCCTGACGCGCGCCATGCCGGGGAAAAGCGCCACCATCTCGGCCATGACTTCCTCGACGATCGGCAGATTGCCGCGCTGCGCATAGGTGTTGTAGCCGTCTAGATCGCCACCGAAGACCATGCCGCCCTTGTCCGACTGCGTGACGTAGAGATGACCGGCGCCGAAGGTCACGACGCTGTCCATGAAGGGTTTCAGGCCTTCCGAGACGAAAGCCTGAAGCACGTGGGTTTCGATCGGCAGGCGGTCGATCCCGGCGAGCTTCATCACCGCGCCGGTATTGCCCGCGACCGCAACCGCTGTCTTCTTCGCCCTGATTTCACCGCGCGTGGTGGTGACACCGGTGACCCGGTCGCCGTCGCGCAGGAAGCCGGTCACTTCGCAGTTCTCGATGATGTCGACGCCGCGCCGGTCGGCGCCGCGCGCGAAGCCCCAGGCGACCGCGTCGTGCCGAGCCGTGCCCGCCCGCCTCTGGATCAGCCCGCCGACGACGGGGAAACGCCCGCCCACCGACGTGTCGAGCGCGGGCACGAAGCGCTTTATCTGTTCGGGCGTCATCAGTTCCGCATCGATGCCGCAATGACGCATGGAATTGCCGCGGCGCGCGAAGTCGTCGAGCTGCGCCGGCGTGTGGGCGAGGTTGAGACAGCCGCGCTGCGAGAACATCACGTTGTAGTTGAGGTCGTGGGAAAGATTCTCCCAGAGCTTCACGGAATGCTCATAGAAATGCGAGTTCTCGGGCAGGAGATAATTGGAGCGGATCATCGTCGTATTGCGGCCGATATTACCCTGTCCGAGCCAGCCGCGCTCGATCACCGCAACATTGGTTATGCCGTGTTCCCTGGCGAGATAATAGGCTGTCGAGAGGCCATGGCCGCCGCCGCCGATAATGATGACGTCGTAGGAAGGTTTCGGGTCCGGCTTGCGCCAGGCCGGTTTCCAGTCCCGGTTGCCGCCCAACGCGTTGCGCAATAGCGCGAGTGCAGAATATTCCGCCATAATCTCCTGCCCGGACGGAGCGAA
>SCRB01000843.1 GCA_004299545.1 Rhizobiaceae bacterium | reverse complement strand
GCTCGAAGAATCGCGAAGCCCGCAAGCTATTGATCTCCTCGCTCTGCTGGCGGATTGTGCTGCAGGCCGCGTCGTAAGCCGCGTGTATGCCTTTCTCGTCGAAAATGCGGGCGATGTGTTCGGTGCTCATCCTCAGATCTCTCCATTGTTGTTTCCGGCGGTGCGACGTACGCCACCTGGCCACGACACGACGATACACGCCGAGCTCGGGCATTCAAGGCACGCCGCGCGAACTGAGTTTTCCTGCAGAGGCAGACTTGAAACCCACCTCCGGCCCGGTAATGTGGGGTCCATCACATACCCGTCAAGACGAATGGAGGACATCGCAATGTACGGAAGCACGACGATAGAGAAGTGGAAGCTCGACATCCGTTGGACCTATGTCTTCGAGCACAACACCGGCCCGTATCTCGCGGTACAGGACGATTTCGGCAACCTCGTCGAGGTGGACCCGGACTTCAAGATTCTGGAGGTCTGACGGCGCAGGCGATAATGGCGCGGTTGGCGAGGTCTCGCCACCGCACGCTCAATCCGGACGAGAAAAATGAACGAAGACCAAAGGATTCCCACTCTCCCAGCCGCGATCCTTCGCCAATTTGCGGCGGGCAGGAACATCGCCAAATGCGAGATCAGCGACGACAGCGACACGGCGGTCATTACCTACGGCGAGCAGCAGCCGGGCGACAGTATGAGTCTCTCGCTCAGCGTCATGGACGCCCATACCGCCTTTCTGTACCTCTACAACACTCGCTCCAGGGTGGCCTCCCATCCGACGTACCAGCTTGACGACCGACGCCAAACCGCGAAGCTGAGAGCTAGGATCGACGGAACCGTGGTCGACCTCTGGTTTGCTGCGCTCCCGACGAAGACCGGCAAGACTGTCATTCTCGCGAAGATCGGCGAGGGGGACATGCTGTTCGAGCGCGAAACGCAGCTCGTTGAGGGGGAGGTGCTCGGGGTTGACGCGCTGGATAGTTTCGCCAAGTGGTGCGCCGACAACGAACCGTTTCTGGCTCTCGGTCGTAAGCATGGCTACCAGATCGCGGTCAGCCAGGAACTCAAGGATGCTATCGAGCGCCGGCTGGATCCGCTGATCGCGGCGCGTGTCAACGCATTTCTGCAGGACATCAAGGGATGAACCAGGGCATGTCGACGTCGAGCTCGAGCTACCCGAAAGGCTGCTTTGTGGACGAAGACGGCTTCGTCCGTGACGTAGCGAACCCGGGACCGGGACTTTCCTGCCACGTGAGGGATCGCACGGTCATGTTGTGCGGGCGCTATGAGGAAGGCGGCGGTGCGGAGGTGCTTGGGGAGTTCACGTATTACCCGACGCTGGACGCCCTCAGAGCCGTTGGCTATGCGCCGGGAATCAATCGTGAGGCCGTACCGGTACCGGCCGCTTCATCAGGCCGCGCCCGGGTTCAGTGAGGAGGAGAGGATTGCGCACTGGTGTACGAGTGTCGCCGGTGCCTCAGTGGGCACCTCTCGATCATCCGGATTCAAGGACGCACCTTCCGAGTCCGTTAACCTGTAGATGCCGAATTTCGGCCAACCCGACAGAATCAGCCATGCAAATCCTGGGAGTAACGCTTCGCCGCCCAACTTTCAACGACTTGACGTTTGCGGCCGCATTGGGCACGGCGGTCTTCGCGGTGTACGAGCTGGCGATGATGGCGCTGGGCGTCCATGAGACCACGCGTAGCGGTCTGCTGTTCTTTGTAGGAACCGTATGGGGTGCTTTGAGCAACCGGATCGGGATTGATCTGACACAAAGCTGGCGGGCGAAGGTACTGTTCCTGATTGGATTGGGACTGCTGGTCATGGCGCCAGCGATCTTTGTGATCTCGGCGCGATAGCGGGCGGCGAGAATCCAACTCAGGGAGCCCGATCGGTTCGCCACGCCGCGATGACTAGATTCGTGGGAGCGGGTTGGCACAATCTGAACGTGTGCCGATAGTCCCAGACAGGAGCTGAGAAATGCCGAGAAATATCCGGAGCGAAGCAAAGAACGTGATGGCCGGCTACGTGTCGACTCATCCCGACCTAGAGCCCGACCTGACCGACGACGAGCAGTGGCGCGAAGCTGCAGCGGTCGAGCTCAAGGCGCGCAAGCTCGGTGTCGTCAAGGCTTTCTCCGACGATGTGCTGCAAGCGATTGTCGCGGGCGAGATCGACATGCCTGAAATTTATGCGGCGGCGCGGAGCAAGTAGCCCTGCGTTTGGGGAGCCAAGACGTTGGACGCTCGCCACCTGATGAAATAGAGAAAAGAGCCACATGGCAAATGCAATCACTTCGGCGCTGGGGAAACTCGAGCGTCGTGCACGCTACACGGCAGTTGGGGTGACCGGCCTTATCGTGGCATCGGTCATCGCTTTCCCGTATGTCCGTGATCTGGCGCGCTACTACATGGACCAATCTGGCATGGAAAACCCGGACCTCGTGCTTCGACCGGGGTACAAGGTGCAGATCGATGGCCATGCAGTACCGATTCTGGGCTTCGACCCATGCCCCGAAGATCCGCGGCCGTGGAAAGACTATTGGATCGGGGGCCGCCCGGACGATGGAATCAGGCCGTTCACCGGTTGCGTCGTGGTCAAACCGGGCACGACCACTGTGCGGGTTCAGCTTCTGACTGGCGGAGAGCCGGTGATGGAAACGTGGACTGTCGAGCGTCGCGAACAGGCTGGAATGCCCGCGACGATCGTCAAGCGCCCCAATGGGGACTACGTCGCTCCGGCAAAGTGAAGGAAGCGCGACGATGGATCCGGTGCACGAACCCTGTCCGAGATGTGGTGACCAACCCGCTGTGACGAACGGCCCCACGTATTGGACGGCGTATTGCGAGAAGTCCCACTTTCCGGGGCGTGTGAGCGCAACTCCGATGCGAACAAGGTCGGCTGCGCTGCAGGCGTGGGACGATGGCGTTAAAAGCAATCTGATCCGATAGGAAGGGCGCGACCATGCGTACGTCGGTCGAATCCAGTCCGCGCCGCGCGCTGCAGAAGATGCTGCGGGCCGTGGATACAGCGCCGCCGGACAGACAGATGGACCTTCAGGCTGCTGTCGCGCGAGCAGCGGCGGCGGCAGGCGTCAGCGTTGAAGATCTGAGAGCGTATGCATTCGGCCCACGCGAGTATGCCTTCAACGGTCTGCTCGGTTGTGTCGTTCAGCAACGTAGTCGGATCACGGGCGCGCTTGTCGGACTGTACCAGGCCGAGCAGGCGGGAATGGATGCGGAGGCGGGCCGTTGGAGCACGGTTTGTGAGGCACACGGATCGTGCGTGAATCACGCAACGCTAGCCGCCGCACGTGCGCATTTGCCGGACCCGACAATGTGGTGCGAGGCGTGCCGAAGCACCTGCGAGAACTGAAGCCAACTTTCGCTGGAAGCGATGGAGATAGCGGGATGAAAATCAAAGTGGAAGTGACGGCCGACGAAATGGCCGAAATGGGAGCCGACACCGTTGCTGAGCTGGAAGAGGCATTGCGCCACCAGCTCGATAACTGTACCGATGATGAAGGAGAGGCCGGAGTGGATTGGCTGGTTAGTTACGACATCGAAATCGTCCAGGTCGAAGCCTAACCGCCCCACGGGAACTTGATCCGGATGGAAAAGATGAAAATCAAGACTCGCAAAGCTGCACCTTGGATCGCCGGCCTGGCCTTTGGCGTGGTCGTCGGTTCGGTGCTCTTTCACGCCCCGCTGTGCCGTAGGCCGTCGATGATGCTCGATGGCGTGGAGGCACAGTATTGCGATATTCGCGGGTCTGCCGACGTTGGCGAACGCGGTCATGGCTACCCTGCTGACGGCGAGCGCACTGGCCTCGGTCTACGGCTGGCAGACGCTACCGGATATCAGATTCTCTTTCTTGCCGGTCAACACCAGTCCGAAGAAGCCGGGCGGCGCGTGGCGATGATGCTCGGAGCCGATGGGGGCTACTTGAACGCGCACGGACAGTATGTCGGCGCAGACGGTCAATGGTCGCTTTCGGCGTCGCATTTGGACGATGGCCCGGCACGGGATGCCGATCCGGGGACCGTGGCGCTCCTGGTAAAGAAGCCCGTCGGCTCGCAGAACTGACACTAAAAAATGGAACGGGACATGAATGCACGCGTGAAAGCCGAACGTCTGCCGCGATGGAAAGACTGCGTTGTGTTCGTCGTTCTCGGCCTGACGGCAATCCCCGTAGTATTGCTATCGTTAGGCGCAGGTGCTGCGGTCTGGTTCGGCGTCCGCTGGGGTTGCTTGACGATTCTGCTAATAGCGCTGACGGCGTTTCGTCAACGCAGTAGTGACAAGGAAATGACACCATGAAGAAACTGCTTTTTGTACTCGCGATCGCGAGCGCTGCGACCGGTGCGATGGCGGCAGACGCCGCGAGCGTCGCGGTCGAAGGCCACGCCTGCCGCAATCTGAACGCCGTGGCGAAAACGAAGGACGGCGCACTGGTGATGTGCGTCGACGCTGATCCGAAGAACGTATGGAAGCTCGCCTCAGATCCCACTGCCAGTCACCTTTGCCAGAAGAATGGCAAGACGACCAATCCTGACGGAACGGTCGTGCAGTGTCGTATCGAAGGCGGCAAAGTTGTCCCGATCAACTGAGCACGCAAATATCGAGCGGTATGCCGCTCAAGAGAAGGTCATTCCCGGCATGAGTCATTGCCCGGGGAATAACGCGAGGACATAACGTGAAGGCGGGCATCGAGATGAAGAAGGTAGCTTTGCTAATCGCGCTGGCGAGCTCGACGGTCGCGGCGACGGCGGCCGATCCGGTGGCAGTGGAGAGGTTCAAAATCGAACTGTCGATCGCGTGCCGCGATGGCCGCGTGGTCGAGGCTCATCATGCGTCACTGCTCGTGCCGCTCGATGCAGACGGGCACGCGGTAGAGCGGCCTGTGTCGCAAGTCGATCCGTTCTCTCTTCATTGGGTAATGCGCAATGCCTGCGAACCCGATGCTGCGAAGCAGCTCAGTCTTGATGTCCGCAACGTCAGCGAGAGCGGTTTTGTGGTCGCAGGTGAGACTCTTTCCCTTCCAGACCAGGGGCCGGGCTTTGCGAGCAAATCTCAAGGCGGCGAGGTGGCAATCCCTCTGGTTCCGCAAGATGGGGTTCTCCGCGTACGGGTAACTGCCGCGAGCAAGCAAATGACCCCGGACCTCGCTTCAGCATTGCAGCTGATCAAGACGACGCCAGCCGAGATCGACTGAGAACGGAGCGGCAATGAGTGAGAACGTTGAAATGCAGCTCGGCGAGTGGTTTGTACGTTTGGTCTGTAAGCTTATCGCGCTCGGCGCAGCGATATTGGGCGCTGGTGGCTTCCTGATTATCGGGATGCGGACCATCCTGCCGCTGCTGGATGATGGCCGGTACGTCGCAGTCGCCTGCACTGGCATCGCGTGTGTTGCGGTGCTGTACGGACTCACTCCGCTGGCTTTGGCGGTGGACCATTCTCTTCTGAAATTCTCCGGCATGCAGCCGTTGAAAGGTCAGGGACAAGGTACGAGTGAAAAGCGATAAGGCCGAAAGCAGGGAGGATGTGGCGGTGAGATAATCCGCTCCCGTTACAGCGAACGTCCACCATCAAGTCGGGGCGTGCATAGTCGATAAGCATTGTTAATGCGGGCATGGGGTCGCGTAAAAAAGGAAAGCAATGGGCACTTCAATGTTCATCGGTGTTTCGGTCGCACTAGCTGGAGCGATATATTTCGCCATTTACCGGAAATCTCAACGCGCTGAGAAGAAGCCAGAAATTGTGCGGGACACCGGCAAGGTGATGTTCCAAGGACCGGGGGAAGCAAACGGGACCGTTTACTTCGATCAACTCCCGAAGCTCCCGCCGGAAGCATGGGACCGATGCGTCGAACTGCTGCAACAACATTTTCCCGGTACTCATGTTGCATGGTGGCCGCGTGGAGCGAAGCCGAAACAGATGGAGGCTTTTCTGAGGGACTGGACGAACATTCCGGACCTCCAACTAATTGAGGTGCGTGAGTACGAACGACAGTACGACGGATATTTCTCGTGGCGGTTCGACTACACGACGAAGACAGCGGAAGTGAACTGACGCGCGAGACACCGCGGCCGGCGCGAGTCAGGCTGACAGAACCTTCTGGACTTCGAACAGGTAAACAAGATCTCGCTGGTCGACGATGTCGATCAGCCCAACAGCTGGGAATGTGAGAATGAAAAAGGTGGTCGAGAAGCTGCGAGCGCTGCACGAGCGGGTGCAATGCTGGCAGGAAGAAGGGAAACTGGGTGACATCCTGACCGTCCTCCAGATCGTCATGGCCGGGCTTTTGAGCCTCATCGCACCGGCGACCGACAGCCTTTCGCCGTCTGCTCTGACGGTCCATCAATGGACGATGGCGATTGGCGCGCTCTGGATCACGCAGTGGGTGATCTTCAGCCTTGTGCGCGACGGCCGGGATGCGAACGCCTGGAGTTTTGCGGCACGTTTTGTGGAACGGATCTGCGCTCTGTTCTTCCTGCTCGGATGCATCCGCATGTTTGGGCCGCAGATTGACTCCCTGATCGACATGACGCTGGCGTCGCCCCGCTCAGCAGTCGGAGTCGTTTTCGCCATTTTGGGATTGGCTGCAGTGTTCTTTGCTACGGCCCGTCCTACGTCGACGAGGTCTCTTTACAGCATCGGATGGGCGTCTGCAGCAGCGCAACTTGCTCCGCGTCGCGTGCCAGTACCGATCGAAGATATCCGAAGTGCGAGCGTTCACGAAGCAGGGCATGCACTGATCTACGCAGTACTTCCGGAATTGCCAGGCGACTTCGAGGTGTCAGTCATGACGACGCTGGCGCCGAGCGACGTATTTGCCGGGTACGTGCGGCATGCCGCCGTGGATCTAAAGACGACCGAGTCCGTGGCCTATCTGCGGATGATGGTCTACCGCGCCGGCATCTGCGCCGAGAAGGAAATTTTCGGGGAACGTTCGCTGGGCGGTCAGAGCGACAACGAGGATTGGATGCGCATCGCAACCCGATACCTCGGCGGCGGTCTGGGAAGCGAGACATACTTCCAGAACCCTGAGGGAGAGGCCCAGGTCGCTCACAACAGGCAGGTATTGAAAGCGCTCCGGGATGAACAGGACGGCGAGCTTGCAGCGTTCTTTACGGCGAACCACGAATTGCTGGATGAATTCGCGCAGCAGCTCGCGCGAGACGCGACAATGAAGGCCGATCAGGTCTCGCCGTATCTGACGCGAGTGAAGTTCATCGGTCGGATCACTCCGCTGAAGAGCGCGTGAAAGGGCCGGTCGATGATGAAAACACCGAAAGCGCTGCTTCGATCACTCATCCGGTTTCTCGACGTCAAGTTCCGTTTGTCGTCGCGAGCGCGAGAGGCGGACGTGTACCGTCGCGTCTTGGGCTTATCGCCTGAGGTCGCCTATGAAGGCGGTATCTATGTTGGCCCAGACGACACGAAGTCTGAGTTCAGCACAGGAATCCCTTTGCCGAACGTTGATCAGAAAGCCCCGTATCTGGTCGCGGAGCCGCTCGGCGAGGTCAGCGGACTGCGCACCTTCTGGGCGGAATACGACCGCGCATCAGATGCGTGGATCGGCATCGTAAATCGACGTCGACGGGAAAGCGATCTGTGGATGTCCGCATACGAACATCGTGCCGCATTTTCGCGGGTGGCCGAGCGAGTGATGATGCGCCGTTCGGGCCTCTGAACAATCGTCAGGTGACCGAGCTAGTCGCGAAAGCCAGCGTCGCGAGCAATGGCACTTTGCGCGGCGGTCGCCGATCTTCCCCACTAGAATAAGCACGAGTTACAGGCATCCTTGTTTCAGATTTGGCCATTTCTGAAACGACTCCATGATGCCAGCTTCGATCCAGCCTCGTGTCGCCCAAACTCCCGAAATCGATGCGCTTCTCGCCGCCGGCGCCGTGTGCGCGATCGGCGTGTCGGGTGGCCGTGATAGCCAGGCCTGCGCGCTGGCGACGCACGAATACCTGAACGACATCGGACATACGGGCCCGCGTGTACTGATCCACGCGGACCTCGGTCGCGTCGAATGGCGCGACAGTCTGCCGGTCTGCGAGCGTCTCGCCGCGTATCTCAACTACGAACTGCTGATCGCGCGGCGCGCAGCCGGCGACATGCTGGCTCGCTGGCAGGGCCGGTGGGCCGCGAATCTCGGCCGTTACCGGCACCTTGAGTGCGTCAAGCTAGTGCTGCCGTGGAGCACTCCTTCCATGCGCTTCTGTACCTCAGAGCTGAAATCTGCGCCCATATCGAGCACGTTGCGCAAGCGCTTCCCGGGTTTGCCGATTGTGAGTGCGACCGGTGTGCGGCGCGAGGAAAGTGCCGCGCGTCAGCGCATGCCGGTGTCGGCACCGATGGCAAAGCTGGAACGTAAGAAGGCGCCGGGTTTCTCCTGGAATCCGATCATCGAGTGGAAGGCCGCCGACGTGATGGCCATTGTCAAACGTCATAACCTGGCTTTGCACGAGGCCTACACCATCTACGGGACATCTCGTGTCTCGTGCGCGTACTGCATCATGAGTTCTGAGGCTGACATGCTGGCGGCGTCGACGTGCATGGACAATGCCGGTCTCTACCGTCAGATGGTCACACTCGAGTGTGAGTCAACGTTCGCTTTTCAGGGTAACCGCTGGCTTGCGGATGTCGCACCGCAACTTCTGTTTCCGGAGATGCGAGAGCGGGTCGCCGCGGCAAAAGTTGCAGCGATCGCGCGACAGGGGGCCGAAGCGCGCATCCCGCGGCACCTGCTGTACAGCCCGGGATGGCCGCACGTCGTACCGAATCAGACGGATGCGGAGTTGTTGGCTGACGTCCGGCGCGACGTCGCGCTCGCGGTCGGAATCGACATCGAATATATGACAGCAGGGACCATTCAAGAACGGTTCGAAGCGTTGATTCGAGCAAAGAAGGCGCATCCGGTGACCGCAACAGGATCGTCTGGGCATTCCCTGCTCATGGTTGATGCGAATCAATGCTGTGCAAGCGGCGCCGGATCCCACGAACCTGAAGGAGCTATCGCATGAAGACCCAAACGCTGCGGTCTCGACGCAACAGCCCGCTCTGGTACGGATGGAAGATCAGGGCAGTTTGGCTCGTCAGCGGTGTTCTCGGTCTGCTCAGTAAAGAAGTGAAAGGCAGATGCCAGGAGTGGGCTATGGCAGGCGCCTATCGCCTCGGTCGCCAGGACTACGGCGTGCACTTCAACACGCCGCGCTTCTCGCGAAGGGACGAACTCACGAATGCCTACGACAGCGGCGCCTACGATTTCTGGCTCGGGTGCGTCCATGTCGACGAGTGGTGCAGGTACCTTCCCTAAGCTGGCCCACCTCGAACGCTTTCCGCGCCGCTCCTCGGCCTATGTCTGGACGGGGGCGCCTATGTTCCCGTGTACGTACTTCCTCGCGCAGCGTTGCTCCATGAGCAACGGATGGAAGGGGTTCGCCAGCGCGTCGCGCCGGTCCTGACCGCTCCCTGGTAAGTGAGCCAGGACGGGTAAAATGGCTGGAGTCCAACGGATCGCCTGTGTGCCTGGGCGAATCGGTGCTGTTCGAGACAATGGGTTTCCAGACAGCAACCCGCCGCGATCGTTGACGGCCGGACACACCTTCGTCGAAGAATGGGAGCAGAAGATATGGAAGTGTGGGACATCATCGCATTGGCGTTGATGATTTCGGCAATCGGCGACGTCGCCATCCTGGCACTGCCTTCGACCCGGAAAGACGGTGTGGAGTGGGGGCTGCGCCTGATCTGTGGCGCCGCGCTCGGCATCATCGCATTCCTGCTGTTCCGGCGCGAATTCGATCTCGGCTTTCTCGCGTCGCTCGGCATCCTGGGCGGATTGTGTCAGGCAGCGCTGATGTGGCGCACGTACCGAAGCTACCGGCGGGCCACCGCCGAAACCGACAAGCAGAAAGAGTAAAGGGGATAGCACCGTGCAGTGGAAAGAGCAAGAAGGCCATTTCAGCTTTGACATCCGCCCGACTCTGACCGGGAAGTATCGACTGACGGAGGCGAACGGAAACGCTGTGGAAGCGGAGTTCCGCGATGGCAGGTGGTCGGTCGATACGGCCGGCTTCGTTGGCTGGTCCGGCCGCGTCTGGGTAACGGGGAAGGACCAGATCCTCGTGGCCAAGCGCAAGTGCAGCAGTTTCCGGGCTCACAAGGACAAGTCGTACAGGCCAGCGGCACGTAACGCCGTGAAGCTCGCGCGGCACTATGCGAACGAGAAAGGGAAGAAGGTCAGGGCGGTTGTGTACTACCTGATCGCCCATCGGATCGATCCAGCGGCTCTGCAATCCTTCGATCTGGAATGGCAGGCGACCAATGCTCCGAGGCTGCACAGCTACCGGCCGGGCATCGACGCCCGGGTCGATAAGTTCTTCGCCAAGCGTGGGGCTCCAGTGCGGCCGCAGGCAAGCGTCTGACGGCCTCGAGGAGAACCAGCCCGCCAGAAACCCCGCCGCCCGTGTCCAGGGCGGTGTCCAAGCCCCCGTTGCTGCTTGCGATCGCGTCCCATGTTCCGCATGGCGACGCCCGAGCGCGCAATCCCGGTCATCGTCACTTTCATCCAGGGAGCAATACGACGAGTTCGTCCGGTGAACTGCGGAGCATCCGACAGACGGGCAGGTCACCATCCGCGACATTTGACGACGACAGCGATCTGTCGCGAATTCGAGAGCGACAACGAGTGGATATGGATCCAGTTGCCGCTTGAGATGCACTGATCGAGCCGAAAAACTGAGTTCCCAGCAGGAACTCGAAGCGGAAACAGCCCTTATTTCGTGGTGATTTCGATAAATTTCGTCCTTATATAGCTTCCTGACAAGAAATTCGGATAGCATCGGTTCCTGAAAAATCTCACCTGACCTGCGCCGCTCGATAGCGCGGGTGTACCCCTAAACCGCGGATCTGCCTTAACGGGTCATGCGACAAATCAGGTAAGGCACCGGCCATGCAATCGAACTACGACATCCCGACCGAGATCCGGGAACTAAACATGTCATATCTGTTACTTGCGCAACGCATGCTGCGCGAGGACCGCGATATAGGAATGTTCCGGCTTGGCATCTCTGCGGAGGTGGCTGGCATCTTGGGGAGCCTGACAATCGCCCAAGTCATGAAGATCGCCAATATCAACCAGCTGCTATGTCGGTTCCGGATGGACGATCGTGCATTCCTGTCCGCGCTGGCGGACAAAGGGCGAAGCGAGGCCCAACAGACCCGGCACGCAGCCATCCTCATGGCCGGCCAGCCGGCGGAGCAGTTGTAGGACCGTTGCTGGTCATCGGCCCGCCAGATGCTTCATGCATCGCGACAGCGCCATGCTGTACGGCCATTTTGGATCTGGGCGAACGGCGGGCTTGCGGCAATGGGAGCAGATCTCGATCCAGCGCCCCGCGGCCGTTGCGTCTCGCAGTAACGTCGTTTCGAGCTCGTCATCGAGCGTCGCCGCCGACCAGCACTCGTCATCGAGCAGGACGCGGAATCCGTCCCGCACGCGAGGCGCTCCGGTATATGCTCCTTCGGCCAGGGCGGCGATACCGGCTTTGAGCTGCGCGATCGCGGCTTCATCACAAGGTTCGGGAAAATGACCGGCGAAGGCCGCAACTCGCGCGACGGTATCCGACGTCCAGTGCTCCAGCCGGTCATCGAGTCGAATCACGGTGCCGACGGGCGCAAACACCTCCTGGATCTCACCGCACGTGTCCCGGACGCTGATCGACGTTTTGCCGTCGTTCAGGCACACGAGGTAGACAAAGCCGAAGCCGTCAGCATGGGGCGCCACGTGGGGCGCCCAGCCATACAGTTCGCAGCAGCCAGTATTGTCGGTTCCGATCACTCGCTCGAGATCCTCAGACTCGCGGGAATGTGCGACCGCCAGCGCCTCCATGACGAAACGGTGTTCGAGCGCCGCCGGTGGAATATTGAGAAGACCGACAACGGCGAGTGGGGCGCGGGACTGGGGTGACATGGGTACAAGCATAGCATCGTCATCGGGATCAGAAAGGCAACCCGCAGTGCCGTGTCGGAATCGACTGACGCTTCTTGATAGGAACGATTCGGGAAGCCCTATGCGGCGTCGAAAACTATTTGGCAAGACCGCGAATTCCTGTGTATATTGGGATCGCTTACTCCCGTAAGTAGCAGTACGTTAAAGGAAGCGCGAACGCATGCCCGGTCTGGATCCCTCCAGCCGGGCATTTTTTTCGACGACCTTGATCGGTTACGGTGTCGGGTGTTAACTTCCTGCCAGGAAGTATCCGGGCTGGATTTGTGGTAGGATCAACTCGACGGCACATCATTACCGTCCCTCGACTCGACGTCACGACGTCGACTGCATTGGGCCCCACGCTGGTATCCCCGTACCCAGCCTGGGGCCAATTTTTTGTGAGGGCTTGAACGCGCATCGCGGCCCGGCAAAATGAGCCGACATCGTCTTTAGCAAGGCCCGCATGCCAGTAGCTGCCCGAAAACCCGTCCTCCGTAGCCGCACAAGCTCCGGCAAGTACGCAAATCGCGTCTCCTACGAGCGCGATGCGGCGGGCCGCTACGACATTCTGATTGACGGCGAGCTGCGGTTTCGACTCGAGCGCGAGAGCCAGTTCCCGGAGTTCTGGTATCTCTATCCGGTCGTAAGCGGGATCCGGAGCGATACCAGCGTCGCCATCGAGATCGAGCAATGGGACATCATTTCCCAACTGGAACGAGGGGAGTATTGGCTTCCCCGTCAAGAAGTCGAGCGAGCCGAACGGGTGGCAGTGCATGCGATGAAGCGTGTCCGGTGGGCCTGAAGGCGAATCCGGGCAGATAGGTGAGTGCTTTCGGGAGCCGAGGGCTTCAATTTCGCAGGAAATCTGCCGTTAACTGCTGGGGTGATGTCAGTAGCTGACACATCCGAGGCCGGACAATGTCCGCTTCCTGCCCGGAAGCCCGGGTTTGGCATAACTACATGCATTTCTTGTTCGGAAGGGTTATGGCAGTTCAAATTGGAAGTCTCGTGCGCGATCGCGCGTCAGGAACCCCGGCGATCGTGATCCCGACCATCGATCAGTGGTCCGCGCCGATGGTGTCGGTGATGTTCCTGAACGAAGACTCGTGGCCGGCGTCGCTGATGACCTCAGCGGAAAAGACTTTTCTCGAGCACTACGACTTTCTGGAAGTGCCGAAGGGTGTCGGCCGGGTTGTCATCCTGGCTGACATGGAGGGCGCCACAGGCGTTCCAAACGACTGGGCTGCCGTGACGCCGGCGGAGGTTGCCGGCGGGGAGCGTACGGAAGCCTACAGCTCTGCTTGCCGCGCCATGACGCTGGATGTCCTGATGGCGGTTGCTGGCGCCCGCGCGGCAGGCGCGCGAGAAATCATCGTCGCGGACAGCCACTGGAACGATACCAACCTGGTCGATGAGGACTTCGACTGCGTGGTGTTGCGCGGCTCGAACGCAGCGATCCGGGCTATGAAGGGAGCTGACGCGGTGATGCTGGTCGGCTGGCATGCTCGCGCCGGTGCGGTGGCGGCGTACTTG
>SCRB01000080.1 GCA_004299545.1 Rhizobiaceae bacterium | reverse complement strand
CAACGCTTGCTCGCATGGCCGTCGCTGCGCTCGATGACTTTCGTCACTGGTCCGATCGCTATCCGGGCGTGAGCGGGTTCCGGACAGCCGGCTTCCTGGTTTTACTGGGCCAGGGCAACACGGAACAAGCCAAGGCGAACGTGGCGATGCAAACGGCCGAAGGCGCGAACGTAGAGGCTCTGTTCGAGAACGATCTCGCTCGGCTCGTGCCTGGACTGCGCACGGACGATGTGGGTGTGGGAGCGTACGAACCGGACTCCGGGTACGCGGATCCATGGCTTACCACCTCATCGCTCGTGGACGGCGCACGCGCGTTGGGCGCTACGGTCGCACTTCAGACGAAAGTTCACTCGATTCGCATCGGTTCGGGCGGACGCGTCGCAGGCGTTGAGACGAGCCAAGGGAGCGTCGATGCCCCGATCGTGCTGAATGCGACCGGAAGCTGGGCGGACCGCCTCAGCCGACCGCTGGGCATCCCGCTTCCGGTCACGCCCCAGCGCGAAAGCATCGTCGTGTTTGATCTGCCGCCGTCGATCGAAACGCTGCCGATCATTGCCGACCTCGTGCGCCTCGATTACTTCAGGCCCGATGGCAATCGGCGAGTGCTGTTCGGCGACGAAGACCACACGCAGACATCCATCCATCCCGCCTTAGCTGAGCCGGAACCCGGCGGCAGTGACAGCGTGTCGCAATCCGCCGTGGAGAATGCAGCCGAGAAGCTGTCGCATCGACTGCCGGCGTTCGGCGAAGCATCCTTCGGTTCTTCGGGGTATACGGGATGCTATGAGGTGACGCCTGATTTCCAGCCAGTGATCGGCGGCCCTGCTGAAATCCCAGGGTACTGGTACGCAGCTGGGTTTAGCGGCCACGGTTTCAAGCTGACGCCGGTGGTCGGGCGCTTGATTGCCGAATGGGCGGCCGATGGCGCTCCCAGCATTCCGCTCGATCTTTTCCACGTCAGTCGGTTTGCGGAAGGCAGGACGATTGAGCCTGCCCACCCATACCGAACTGCCCATGGACTGATTTAAGCGGCAAGCTTCATTCAGCGAGGCGGACTCCAGATGTCATCTGGAGTCCGCCTTTCCCGGTGCACCCGGCGGGCGACGACCAGACATGAAAGTGCGTTCCTGGCCGCGCAGCGAAGCCAGGTAGCTGGAGAGAAGAGGGGCTAACCGGGCTAACCGCCCCCTCCTACTCGATGCCGTCCACGTCGGAGACCGGCCCTACCTTGTCGTCGTCGCGTCCACGGCGGTGAAACCGACCCCTACAAGGGCGGAGCCGTTCTGCTCGGTGCATGGATGACCTTATGAAGGTTGCCGAAGTGATCGACCCATTGAACAAGCTTGGCAGGGTCACGATCGCGTGGAAGCCGAGCCACGATCTTGCCGCCGGCACCCTAAACAGCATCTGGAAGCAGGCTGGATTGAAAGGGGTGAGATGATGTGCCGTTATGCCGTAGTCGTCGAACACATCGGCGCCGACTATTGCGCGTACCCCTCCGATCTTCCAGGCTGCATGACCAGCGGTGAATCCGTTGAAGAGACCCTGGAAAACATGCGGAACGCCATCGCGCTCCACCTTCGGGGCCTGCGTGAGGACGGTCTTCCCGTCCTCGACACATTAAGAACGGCGATCTATGTTGAGGTCGCACCGTAGGCAGCGCCGTACACGTCAACCGTCGGACAGCTTCGTTCGTGTGGAGCACGGCCCGAAACAGGACGGTTCACCGCGCCGGCCCTGCCCGTAGGCGCACCGCGAAAGCAGTCTTTCGAGGCACGGGGCTGCTACTTTGCCGCGCCGGCCGGAAAGCGCAAACCATTTACCGGTCGCCGGACGAAGTCTTCTCCCATGCTCGGAACTCGAGCTCGCGTGCGCCCGTTTGCACCAGCGGGTCCGCCTCGGCCAATTGGCGCGCCTCTTGCTCGCTGGCCGCTTGATAAATGACCAAGCCGCCACTGCCGTCAAGAAAGCGGCCGCGGGCGAAAATCGATTCTTGGCGTTCCAGACGAGCCAGATACGCTAAGTGCTCTGGCCGGTGGAGAGCCGACAGCTCAGGATCCTTCATCCGCAAAAATGCGCAAAAGAACATCGAATGATCTCCTTTACGAAGTACTCTTTGCATCTTCGGCATCGCGCGCGGCCGTTTCCTCTTCCAAGAACAGCGTGCGCGTCTCATCGTCGTACGCGAGCAACTCGGCGTATCTACCCCAATCAATCACAATGTCCAATTGACGGGCCGCTTGTCTT
>SCRB01000842.1 GCA_004299545.1 Rhizobiaceae bacterium | reverse complement strand
ATCGACCCTGTCAGACGTCAAGAAAAAGGGCTATGTGTAGTGCGGCGTCAATACGGGCCTCGCCGGCTTCGCAGCTCCCGACGACAAGGGGAACTGGAAAGGCTTCGACGTGGATTTTTGCCGCGCCGTGGCAGCGGCCATCTTCGGCGACGGTACCAAGGTGAAATTCACGCCCCTTGGCGCCAAGGAGCGTTTCACCGCCCTGCAATCCGGTGAAATCGACCTTCTGGCCCGCAACACCTCCTGGACCCTGACGCGCGACACGGAACTCGGGTTCAATTTCGCCGGCGTGAACTATTATGACGGCCAGGGGTTCATGATCAACGCCAAGAAGCTGCCCGGCATCAACTCCGCGCTACAGCTTTCCGGCGCTTCTATTTGCGTCCAGTCGGGGACGACCACCGAACTTAACCTCGCCGATTATTTCAAGTCGCACCATATGCAGTACAACCCGGTCGTCTTCGAGAAGTTCGAGGAGGCGAACGCGGCCTACGATTCGGGCCGCTGCGACGTCTATACGACCGACCAGTCGGGTCTCTACGCCATCCGCCTGACTTTGAAGAACCCTGACGATCACGTCGTTCTGCCCGAGATCATTTCCAAGGAACCGCTCGGCCCAGTCGTGCGGCAGGGCGACGACCAGTGGTTCGATCTGGTCAAATGGACGCTCAATGCGATGATTATCACTGAAGAACTCGGCATCACGCAGTCGAATGTCGACGAGATGAAGAAGTCCGACAACCCCAGGATCAGGCGGGTGCTCGGCGAGGAGCCGAATTCGCGTTACGGCAAGGATCTCGGCGTCGGCGAGGATTGGGTCGCCAATATCGTCAAGGCCGTCGGCAACTACGGCGAATCCTTCGAACGGAATCTCGGCCAGGGCAGCCCGCTGAAGATCAAGCGCGGCCTCAATCAACTGTGGAGCAAGGGCGGCATCCTCTACGCACCGCCGATCCGTTGAGGAAAGCGTTTCAAGGCGATGCTATGAGTCTCGTCCAAGTGTCATTCTGACAAGGACAATCATGGCGTCCCGGGATAGCGGTAGAGGATCGGTCTTCTACGATCCGAAGCTGCGCGGCATCTTCTTCCAGGCAGTGCTGTTCATCGCGCTCGCGGCGTTTGTCTGGTGGGTCGCGGCCAACACCGTCGCAAATCTCCACCGGGCACACATCGCCTCCGGTTTCGGCTTCCTGAGCAGCCGCGCCGGCTTCGATGTGAGCAACGCGCTCATTCCCTATTCGTCGGATTCGACGGTTGCGCGGGCGCTTCTGGTCGGCTTGCTGAACACGCTTCTGGTGTCCGCGACGGGCATCGTCACGGCGACAATCGTCGGCTTCCTGGTGGGAATCGGGCGGCTGACCCGCAACTGGCTGATCCGCCAGATTTGCACGGCCTATATCGAGATTTTCCGCAATATCCCGCCGCTTCTCGTGATCTTCTTCTGGTATCTCGGCGTCCTGTCGGTGCTGCCTTCGCCGCGGAACAGCATCCGGTTTCCTTTCGATATGTATTTGAACAGCCGCGGCTTCTACATGCCGGAACCGGTCTGGGGGCAAGGGGCGTGGCTGACCGGCGCAGGCTTTCTCGTCGGCATCGTTCTCGCCTTCGTCATGAGGCGCTGGGCGAAGCGGAGGCAGATGGCGACCGGACGGCAGTTTCCGGTCTTCCGGACTGCTACGGCGCTTGTGATCGGGTTCCCGCTCATTGCTTTCGCGCTGACGGGTTTCCCGCTTTCCTTCGACGTTCCGAAAGCCTCGACCTTCAATCTGACCGGCGGCCTGCAGGTCAAGCCGGAGTTCCTGTCGCTTTATCTGGCGCTGTCCTTCTATACAGCCGCCTTCATCGCCGAAATCGTGCGCGCCGGTATTCTCGGCGTCGCCAGGGGGCAGACGGAAGCCGCCTATTCGCTAGGGCTGAAGCGCGACATGGCCTTGCGGCTCGTGATCGTGCCGCAGGCGCTCAGAATCATCATCCCGCCGCTCACCAGCCAATATCTCAATCTGACCAAGAATTCTTCGCTCGCGGTGGCGGTCGGTTATGCCGACCTCGTCGCGATCGGCGGAACGATCCTCAACCAGACGGGACAGGCTATAGAGATCGTGGCGATCTGGATGGTCGTCTATCTTGGTATCAGTCTCGGCGTCTCCCTTCTTATGAACTGGTTCAACGCCAGAACGGCTCTTAAGGAGAGATAGGACGATGCAGGAGCATGACCTGACCTTCGTCCGCGCCGAGATGGCCATCGCGGAGGCCCCGCCGAAGCGCGAGCGGGGGTCGATAGGGTGGGCCAGGAAAAATCTCTTCGCGTCGGCCGGAGACACCATCCTGACGCTGTTCGGCGTCGCGCTGATCGCCCTCATCGTGCCGCCGCTCCTCGATTGGGTCCTGGTCCATGCACAATGGACGGGAACCGACAGAGCGTTTTGTGCCACAAAATCACAGGGCGGTATCCATCCGGACGGCTGGTCGGGCGCCTGCTGGGCTTTCGTCGGCCAGAAATTCCAGCAGTTTGTTTATGGCCTCTACCCCGTCGGCGAGCGCTGGCGCGTCAATCTGGCCGGGGGCCTGTTCGTTCTCCTTCTTGCGCCGCTCATGGTTCCGAGGGTGCCGCGCAAAGGTTTGAACGCGCTCCTGTTTTTTATCGTCCTTCCGGTCATCTCCTATTTTCTGCTGCTCGGCGGACATTTCGGCCTCGCCCATGTGGAAACGCCGCTCTGGGGCGGGCTGATGGTGACGCTCATCCTCTCCTTCGTCGGCATCGTCACGTCGTTCCCGATCGGTATCGCGTTGGCGCTCGGACGTCGCTCCAGGCTGCCTGTCGTCAAAAGCGTCTCGGTCAGCTTCATCGAAATCGTCCGCGGTGTGCCATTGGTCACGGTCCTGTTCATGGCGAGCGTCATGCTGCCGCTTTTCCTGCCGCCGGGGACAAGTTTCGACAAACTTCTGCGCGCCCTGATCGGCATTTCGATCTTCGCCGGCGCCTATATGGCGGAAGTGATCCGGGGCGGTCTTCAGGCCGTACCCAGGGGGCAATACGAGGGTGCGGATTCGCTTGGCCTTTCCTATTGGCAGAAAATGGGACTGATCGTCCTGCCGCAGGCGGTAAAGCTCGTCATCCCGGGTATAGTCAACGAGTTCATCGGCCTCTTCAAGGATACGACCCTGGTCTATATCATCGGCATGTTCGACCTGCTTGGCACCGTCACCCGGAATTTCGCGGACGCCAAATGGGCGAGCCCGCAGACGCCTCTGTCGGGATTGGTCTTCGCGGGTTTCGTCTATTGGTGCTTCTGCTTCGCCATGTCACGCTATTCGCAGTTTATGGAACGTCGGCTGGACAGGGACCGCCAGCGATAAAGGAGAATGAAGAATGGCGCCGGAAAACGCCGTCAGCGCCGACGCGATCAGTGTCCACCGGGATCGCATGCGCGTGTCCGACACCGACGTGGCGATTGAAATCGCCGCCATGCACAAATGGTATGGCGATTTCCACGTCCTGAAGGACATCAATCTCAAAGTCATGCGTGGCGAGCGCATCGTCATCTGCGGGCCGTCGGGATCGGGGAAATCGACCCTGATCCGCTGCATCAACCGGCTGGAGGATCACCAGAAGGGCAGGATTGTTGTCGACGGCATCGAACTGACCGACGATCTGAAGAGGATCGACGAGGTGCGCCGCGACGTCGGCATGGTCTTCCAGCATTTCAATCTCTTTCCGCATTTGACGATCCTGGAGAACTGCACGCTGGCGCCGATCTGGGTGCGCAAGGTCCCGAAAAAGCAGGCGGAGAAAACCGCCATGCACTTTCTTGAACGCGTGAAAATCCCGGAACAAGCCCATAAATTTCCTGGGCAATTGTCGGGGGGACAACAGCAGCGTGTGGCGATTGCGCGCTCGCTCTGCATGAACCCGAAGATCATGCTCTTTGATGAGCCGACATCGGCGCTCGATCCGGAAATGATCAAGGAAGTGCTCGAAACCATGGTGGGTCTGGCGGAAGAGGGGATGACCATGCTGTGCGTGACGCACGAAATGGGCTTTGCGCGCATGGTCGCCAACCGCGTCATCTTCATGGATCAGGGGCAGATCGTGGAGCAGAACACGCCGGCAGAGTTCTTCGACCATCCGCAGCA
>SCRB01000841.1 GCA_004299545.1 Rhizobiaceae bacterium | reverse complement strand
GCCGTAATCGCGGGTGAACGACCGGTCGATCTTCAGGCGGGTGAAGGGCAGCCGCGTCAAAAGCGCCAGCGAGGAATAGCCCGTGCCGAAATCGTCGATGGCGATTGAAATGCCAAGCTTGCGCAGGACTTCGAGGCGTCTCGCCGTCAGTTCGGGGTCCGCGATGAAGGCGTTTTCTGTGATTTCGAGTTCGAGCCGCCCCGGCGCCAACCCTGTCTCCGCGAGAACGCGCGCAACGGTGGCGGGAAAGGCCGGATCCGCCAGTTGGACCGGCGAAACGTTGACGGCGACGAAAGGCGGATCATCGAACCGGTCGGCCCATCCAACGGCTGTCCGGCAAGCCTGCCGCAGGATTTCTTCTCCCAACTCCGAAATGAGGCCCGTCCCTTCGGCGAGCGGAATGAACTCGTCCGGCGGAATGAAACCGCCGCCTTTCATGCGCCAGCGGGCGAGAGCTTCGAAGCCCGCCACCTTGCCCATGGTCAGATCGATGACGGGCTGGAAATGGCATTCGATCTCGCCGCGCGCGACTGCATCGCCGAGATTGCGCAGCCTTTCGTTGCGGGCACGGAACTCCGTGTCGAGACCTTCAGTAAACCAGACGATATTGGTGTCGGCCGCCTTCTTCGCCTTGGCAAGGGCATGGCGGCAATTGCGCAGCAGGGTGGCGCCGGTCCGGCCGTCATGCGGAAACAGCGTCCCGCCCGCGTAACAGCGTATCCTGACCGCCCTGCCCTCGACCTCGAAAGGTTCGGCCAGGTCGGCAAGGACCTCGCGTACGAGAGCGTGGACGGCGCGCCGTGCCGGCATGGGCGGCGTCGCGAAGGCGAAGACGCTTGCCTCCAGCCTGGCCGAAACGACGCCGTGTTCGGCGAAGCGCTTCAACCGGTCGCCGATCATTTGCACGATCCTGGCATCCTCGGACGTCTCGCTGTCGGAGATGAAGTCTTCAAGGCCGGCGATCTTCACCTTGACCAATCCGGCGAATTCCTCGCGCGCACCGGCAAGAATGCCGTCCAGGCTGCGGATGAAACCCTGCTGCTTTGCAAGCCCTGTGACCGGATCGAAGCGCAAAAGCTGCCGCACCCGTTCCTCGGCCTCGAATCGTTCGGTCACATCGAACGAGACGCCCGCCATCCTGCCGACCTTCCCCTTGGAGCGGCTGAGGATGCTGCCGCGCGACTGGAGCCATCGGAAGGAGCCGTCACGCGCCTTGATACGGTAGCAGATATCGAATGTGTCGCCGGTGCCAGCGGCAAGAAACTGCTGGAAGGAACGCCGGGCGCGCTCGATGTCGTCCGGATGGGTCATGGCGGCCAGCTCGGCGGCGGAAATCCTCTGGCCCGGCGCCAGACCGAAGCGGGCCGCGAATTGAGGCGAGACGAACGCCATCCTGTCGTCGGTATCGAGGAGATTCATCTCCCAGATTCCGCCATCGGCGCCGGCCAGCGCCAGTTCAAGCCGGTGCTCGCTTTCCACGGCTGCCGAATAGGCCGAAAAGATGCCGCGCCAGGCAGATCGCAGGAACAGATAAATCAGCAAGGCGGAAAGGCCGACGAAGCAGGCTCCTTTCCAGGTCTGGAGTTCCTGGTAACGACTGTAGCCGCCCGCGAAAGAAACGAGAATCCGATCGCTGAAGACGATCCAGCCGGCGCTGACGAGCGCGTATCCGAGCGCGACCACAAGTGGGATCCTGGCGAAGAACCCGCCACGCCGGCCCTGAAACGCTTTCCCGCTCTCGTTCCTTCCAGCCATGCGGCCAACCACATTTGCGCAATGAAGAGCGACAGATGCCACAGAGGGATTAATATATATCTAGCTTTTCATTCTCATGGCCCTTTTCACCTCGAAGAGGA
>SCRB01000840.1 GCA_004299545.1 Rhizobiaceae bacterium | reverse complement strand
ATTATGCCGGTCCGACAAATGCCGAAGCGTGGCGGCGAGCAACTCGTCCTTGCTGTTGAAATGATGGCGCACCATGCCAAGTGATAGGTTCGCCTCGCGCGCTATGTGGCGCACGCTGATCTCCTCGGTGCCGATGCTGGACATGCAGCGCAGGGTCGCTTCGATCAGCTCCTGCCGGCGCACTTCCGGCGACTTCTTCGAAAATGTCCTGTTAGGATTGGCCGGCGAGGGAACATCCATCCTCACGTCCTTTTATACGGATGAATTATCAAGTCGCGTTCCGTGGCAGGCCGCGAGCGATTTTGCAAGAAAACTATTGCCAAGCAACGGCCAGCACATTACGAGTTATTATACGATCGTATTTTGCAGCCCACACATCCAGTCGGCCACGAAATTGCGAGCCATCCACTGATCCAACGCACGCCACCGAGCCAACGCAGGGAAAACAGCATGAACCAGATCCAGAGAATACGGACGGGCGATAAGGTCGAGGCCGCGGATTTCGAGCAGACCCGCGAGGACCTGAACAAGGCCCGCCATACACCGGGCAATATCTACGCGTCGGAGGCGATCTACCAGCAGGACCTGGCGGAGTTCTTCTATCGCGATTGGCTCTTCGTAGGCCGCGTGGAGGAATATCCAAACGAGGGCGATTACGGGGCGATCCACATCGTCGACCAGCCGGTGATCATAACCCGCAACAAGGACGGCGAACTGGTCGCCTTCCACAACATGTGCCTGCATCGTGGCGTCGAGATCGCCAAGGGATGCGGTAACAACAAGCATTTCAAATGCCCCTATCACGGCTGGACCTACGACCTGAACGGCAAGCTGATCGGCGCCGCCTACATGAAGGAATCAGAAGGCTTTGACCCGCGCGGCTGCAAACTGCCGGAAGTCGCCCTCAAGGTCTGGCGCGGCAACATCTTCGTCAGCCTCGCTGAGAAGCCGCAAGAGTTCGAGCACGCGATCGCTGAATTCGAGAAGGATTTCGCACAGCTCCACGCCGAGAATTGCGCGCTCGCGGACGTGACGCACATGGTCCTCGAGTGCAATTGGAAGTTCCTGCACGAAAACTTGATGGACTTCTATCATGTCGGCGTCCTGCATGTGAACACGTTCGGCGCGCGCTTCTCGTGGACACCCGATAACGTGACGCTGAAGGACGATGGCGGCATCACCATCCGCTATGAGGCGGCGCCTTCGACTCCCGACGGCAACACACTCTTCGCCAAGGCACCTTGGCTTGAGGATCAGGAAAACAGCTTCGCCTGTACCGGTTTCCGCTTCCCCAACCTGACGCTCTTCGGCCGAGTCGACATGGTTAAGATGATCAGCGCATGGCCTGTAGGCCCGAACCGCTGCGAGGTGAAGATCTACATGCTCTTCCCGAAGGAGTTTCACAGCGATCCCGAGTTCCGAGAGAAAGTGAACGCTTATCGCGAGTACCAGATGCGGATCTATGAGGAAGACCGCTCGATGATCGAGTCCATGCAGCTCGCCATGGCGCTCCCGAATTATCAGCCGGGGCGCATGTCTGTGATGGAAAAGCCGATCCACCATTTTCTGAACAGCTATATAGCACGGATGTTCGAGCCCAAAGCGTAAGGCCGGCGAGCAGGCGCAGCGATGAAGCTCCGGGTCACAGAACGCGTCGTCGAAGCGGCCGACATTGTGTCGCTGCGGCTGGCGGATCCAGCGGGTGGCGCACTGCCCGCCGCTCCCCCTGGTGCGCATGTGGTCCTGCGCTTGGCGGAGGGGCTGGCGCGGCAGTATTCGCTGTGCAACGGGCCAGGAGAAACGGCCGCCTTCCAGATCGCCGTGAAGCGCGAAGCTGCTTCCAGGGGCGGGTCCGAGGCGGTGCACAGGCTGGCTCCTGGCGATGCCGTGGAAGTCTCCGCACCGGTGGACCGCTTCCCTCTCGATCGTCACGCATCGCATTTGGTGCTGTTGGGCGGCGGCATCGGGATAACGCCGCTGCTCAGCATGGCTGCTGACGCGACGCATCGGGGCCAGCCCTGCGAGCTCCACTATTTCGCCCGCGACGAGGAGAACGTCGCCTTCCGCGAGAAACTGTCGGAGGACGCGCTGGCTTGGTGCACTCGCTTGCATCTCGGCCTCGACGCGGCGGGTACCGGTGCGCGCTTGGGCAAGCTGCTGAAAGCCGCGCCCGCCGGTGCGCAGGTCTACGCCTGCGGACCCGCGCCCTTCATCGAATGCGCACGCGCGCTCACCGCAGCCACTGCGGGGCTTGGGGAATTCCACTGGGAATCCTTCTCGCCGGCCGAGGGCGAGCCGCAACCCGCGCACGACGCCGGGAGCGCCGACGGAACCTTCACGGTGCGGCTGGCGCGCTCGGGCAAGGTGCTGCGCGTCGAAGCCGGCAAGAGCGTGCTGCAGGTCCTACAGGCGAACGGCGTGATGGTTGACAATTCCTGCATGGAAGGGACTTGCGGGCTGTGCGCGACAAGGGTTCTCGCGGGGATTCCCGAGCACCGCGACGAAGTCCTGACGGACAAGGAAAAGGAGGCTGGAGACATGTGCCTTTGCGTCTCCCGCAGCCGGACAGAGGAGATCGTCCTCGATCTGTGACGAGCAAAATCAACAGGCAAAAGGGGAATGAAACGATGAATTATTCTCGCAGGAGTACACTTGGCCTTCTTGGCGCTTCCGTGGTCGCGAGATCGGAA
>SCRB01000839.1 GCA_004299545.1 Rhizobiaceae bacterium | reverse complement strand
GCACCGGCAGGACCGCCTTTGTCCGGTCCGTCACTTTTTCGGCAATAAGCGCAGGGTCCATCGTCCAAGTCGTCGGATCGATGTCCACGAAGACCGGTTTTGCGCCCGTGTAGACGATGGCGGCTGTCGTTGCGACAAAGGTCATCGGCACGGTGATCACCTCGTCGCCCGGTCCGATGCCGGCGGCGAGCAAGGCCAGGTGAAGCGCCGACGTGCCGGAATTGACGGCGACGGAATGCGCAGTCCCGCAATAGCCGGCGAAGCCCGTCTCGAACGCTTCGACCTTCTCGCCGAGGACGAAATTGCACTCGCGCATGGCGGCGCAGACTTCCGCCTCCAGTTGCGGGCCGACAGAGCGATACTGCGCCTTGAGATCGAGGAAAGGAATCATGATGCGTTCCTCAGGTTACCGAGCTCGATCGGCTGGCCGCGCAGAACCGTCGAACGCGAGGCGGCGGCCAGCATCTCGACCACGCGCAGGCCGCTCTCACCGTCCGAGGGCGGCCGCTCGCCGCTTTCGATCGAGTGGACGAACTGCTCGATTTCGGTGACGAGCGCCTCCTTGGGCGAGAGCGCCGGCGCCCGCATTTCGCCCATGCGATAGAAAACGAGTTGCTCGCGCAGGGTTTTCGCGCCGGCGGCCGGATCGACGCCGCGATCGTAGATCTTCACCTTCTCGCTGGTTTGCATGTCGTCATAGATGACCATGCGCTGGCTGCCGCCGATCAGCGCCTGCCTGACCTTGACCGGGGCCATCCAGTTGACGTTGAGATGCGCCATGGTCCCGTTGTCGAAATAGATAGACAGATGGGCCAGGTTCTCGGGGCTGTTGGGCAGGAACGCCGCGGCGCTCGCCGAGATAGCGAGCGGCTTCGACCTGACGAGAAAATCGAGAATGGCGAAGTCGTGCACGGCAAGATCCCAGATGACGTTGACGTCCCTCTGGAAGAGGCCAAGATTCACGCGGGTCGAATCGTAATAATAGATGTCGCCGAGCCTGCCGTTGTCGATCAGATCGCGAATGGCACGCACCGCGCCGGTATAGATGAAGGTGTGGTCGACCATCAGCACGAGCGCGCGGCGCGCCGCTTCCTCCACCAGCAATTCGGCCTTGAAGACGCTGTCGGTCATCGGTTTCTCGACCAGCACGTGCTTCCCCGCCTTCAGCGCGGCAAGTGCTATGTCGAAATGGGTGCTGACCGGCGTTGCGATGGCGACCGCATCGACCGATGGATCGGCGATCAGCTCACGCCAGTCGGTTTCGAGATGGACGGACGGATGACGCCGTCCCGCCCGTTCGAGGGCCGGGATCGAAGGATCCGCGATGGCGCGCAGGGCCAGCGCATCGACTTCCGTGACTGCCCGGGCGATATTGGGGCCCCAATAGCCATAGCCGATGATTCCGATGCCGGGCATGTCAGTTCGCTCCGGTGGATGGCTGTTCGGAAACCCTGTTGCGCAGCCTGTTGGGATGCGGTTCGGAAGGCGGCCCGGATCGGACATCGCCGATGACGCGGGCAGGCACCCCGGCGACGATCGCGTTGTCGGGCACGTCCCGCGTCACCACCGCGCCAGCACCGACAAGCGCGTTTTCGCCTATGGTGACGCCGCAGACGATGGTGGAGTTCGACCCGAGCGCCGCGCCGCGCTTGACCAGTGTCGGCGTGCACTCCCAGTCGCCATCGCGCTGGAGAGAGCCGTCGGCATTGGTGGCGCGCGGAAAAAGCCCGTTGGTGAACATGACGCCATGCGCCACCATCACCTCGTCCTCGATCGTCACGCCCTCGCAGATGAAGGAATGCGAGGAGATCTTGCAGCGTTCGCCGATGCTGCTGTTCTTCTGGATCTCGACGAAGGGGCCGATCCTCGTTCCGCTGCCGATGCGGCAGCCATAGATGTTGACCAGCTCCGGATAGGTGATGACGACATCATCGGGAATGACGCTTGAACTGATTGGCATGGTCGATCTTTCCCCGCCCTCAAATCTGGTCTGTCTTGCTGTTCCCACTCCAGTAGCGGCTTTCGGCAGCCATGGAACGAGACCAAAAAGGGCATCCCCCGATCGGTAGGGCGGCTACCACCTAAGAAGGATGGAGGGGAAAGGCAGGCCACATGACTGACTTTTCTGTGCTGCGCATCATCCGCCTGCTGAGCATGTCGAAGGGCGGCACCTTCTCCCCGTAAAACGGGGAGAAGACCGATGGCCGCAATGGCGCCGACCGTCCGGTCACATTGCCAATTGGCAAAACCGCCGATGAAGGCGTTCTTCTCCCCGGTTTACGGGGAGAAGTGCCCGGCAGGGCGATGAGGGGCGATGCTACAAGGTCAAGCGTCGAACCCCGTGACAGGAAGCGTCAACGCAGCGGATCGGTGTCCAGCGCACGGCGAATTTCGTTGGCCAGCCTCGTCTCGGAATAGGGCTTGCTCAGCTTCCGTATGGGGCGGCTGGGTGCGGCCTTTTCGTTTGAGCTATCGCCGATATCATAGCTGGTGGTCAGCAGGATCCGCACTTCCGGCCGGTTCCGTTCGACCCAGCGCGCGATGTCGTAGCCGGTTTTGCTGCCCGTCAGCACGATATCGCTGAAGACCAGTGCGATACGCGCATCCTCGCGCAGGATCTGGCAGGCTTCCGCGACCGATCCCGCCGAACGCGTGACATAGCCGAGGCGTTCCAGCCGTTCGATCGTGACCTCTCTCACCGACACGTTGTCTTCGACGACCAGGATGACTTCTCCATGCCCCCTCACCCGCACAAACTTGGGAGGCTTGGCACATGTCTTCCGCTCGCCGCCCGAAAAACGCGGCAGGTGGATTTCGACGATCGTTCCCTTGCCGACGGCGCTCTCCAGAGTGACGAAGCCGCCGCAGGCCTGTGCGAAGGTATAGACACTCGGCAAACCGAGGCCGGTTCCGACACTTTTGTCGTGCGTGGTGAAGAAAGGTTCGAAGGCGAGCCGCCGTACCTCCTTCGTCATCCCGACGCCGGTGTCGCGGACGGTGATCCGCACGAAGTCGCCCGACTTCTTACGCGCCCTCGCGCCTTTTCCCTTGGCGTCGAGCGTGACGTTGCGCGTTTCGATATGCATGGTGCCGCCATTGGGCATGGCGTGACCGGCATTCATGACCAGGTTGATGATTGCGCTGTCCACCTCGACGGGATCCGCCCGCGTGATCCACAGATCCGATGCCAGACCGATATGCAGGTGGACATTGCTGCCGAGCGTATGCTCGAGCAGGACCGCCATTGCCGAGACATGCTGGTTGAGGTCGATCTCCTCGAATTCCGATTGACGCTTCTTCGCCAGCGTCAATAGCTGGCGCGTAAATCCCGCGCCTCTTGCCGCGGCTTCGAGGGCCTTGCGGATCATCACGCGCGCTTTCGCCTCGGGAATATGAGGCTCCGCGAGTTCGAGATTGCCGATGATGATGGCAAGCAGGTTGCCGAAATCATGCGCTATGCCGCCGGCGAGCCGCCCGACGGCTTCCATGCGGCCGGCGCGGGCCAGTTCTTCATCGACAGCCTGCCGTTCCGAAATGTCGTAGATAGTGACGGTCCGGTGAGCCTGTCCGTGAACGTCGTTCCATTCCGTTGCCATGTAGTCGATCGGGAAGGGAGTGCCGTTCTTCCTTATGCCCTCGATCTCCGGATTGGCGGGGGGTGCGTCGTCGCCCTCCGACATGGCCCCCTTCGGCACTCTGGGGGCGCCCTGGGCATGGTGCTTCCTGGCGATGACATCGATGTTGCGGCCGATCAATTCGGCCTTGGAGTATTCGAAAAGCATGGGCGTCGCGGAATTCAGGGATTCGATATTCCCGAGGCGGTCCGTGACGATGACGGCGTACTCGACGCTTTCGACGATCGCCCGCAGGCGAAGCTCGCTTTCCTCAAGGGCGGTGGCCGCGCGCTTCTGAGCCGTTATGTTCTCGCTGAAGATGAACACGCCCGCCACCGAGCCCGACGCATCGTGCCACGGATGAACCTCCCAGCGCAGCCATTGCTCGCGCCCGTCAGGGAGAACGACCAGGTCCTCTTCCTTTCTGCTGATCTCGCCCGCGAGTGCCTTGCGCTGGGCTTCGAGCCAGTCGCCCGGCATGGCATGGGTGGCATCCCGCCCGTTTTCAGGGGCCCTGTCGCCCAGACTGTAATTGTCCGACCATTGGCGGCTGGCCGCCAGACAGCGCAGATTCTTGTCGAACAGGGCCAGGGCGGCGGGGGCATGTTCGATGAAAAGCCGGAACAGCTGCTCGCTTTTCAGAAGCTGCAGGGCATGATGGGCTTCCGCCTGCGCCTCGGCGGCACGCAGATTGACGACGGAAATCGCGTGGCAGATGCCGGTAACGAGCAGGCAGTTCACGATGAAGATGGCAAGCACCGTCACGTCCGGGATCGTTTGCACCGGATTGAACAGCCAGAACGCGCTGGCGACCGTCGCGGCGGCGGCGACAAGGGCGGCTCGATAGCCGCCCAGCAGCGCCGAGGTCGCCACTGCGAAATAGAGCGTCGCGTAGGTGTGGCCGGCCTCGGGAAGCTTGAAGATCGCGCAATGGGCGATGACGGCCAGCGCCGTAAGGACGAGGGGAAGCGCGACCCAGCCATATGTCGACTGCTCGCCGACATTGCGGTGGACCCATCCATCGCGGCGTATCAGCAAGTCTGTCAGATAGCCAAAAGCCCCCATCGTAGAGACCCCGCAAACCATGACGTCACTTCAACGCAAAGCCGTTCCCGATCTTACCCTCGAGCATGATCTTTTCAGAAGACCGTGTCCGCTTTTCCAGACCATGCTCTAGTGGAATGAATTTGACATTCGATACCCGCTTCATGTCGCCCCCGAAATCGAATGTCAAATTTGAAAATTCCACTAGAATTACAAGCTTGCTAGTGGTTTTTGTGTTTCCAACATTTGCTCTCGGCTTGATACAAATGGGGTGCAAATGTTGGAAACAAACCACTAGCTTCCGACCGCCGCGGTAAAAATGTAGCCCGTGCTGCGGACGGTCTGGATCAGGCCCTCGACGTCGTGAACGCTCGCCATTTTCCGTTTGAGCCGATTGACCTGATTGTCGATGAGGCGGTCGTTCCCGAACCAGGATGCTCCCTTCTGCAGCCCGATGATCTGATCGCGCGTCAGGATCCGGTTGGGATTGGCGAGAAACACTTCGAGCAGATCCGATTCCGACTGCGTCAGCCTCAGCATGGCTCCTTCGGGCGCTTTCAACTCGCGGCGCTGGCGATCGAATTCCCAGCCGTCGAACCTGTAAAGCTGAGCGGGCTCCCGGTCAGCCTTTTCCCGGCCGGCGTGCCGGCGCAGGACGCTCCTGATCCGGGCGAGGACCTCGCGGACGTGGAAAGGCTTCGCGATGTAATCGTCCGCGCCGAGTTCCAGTCCGACGATGCGGTCCACGGGTTCGCCCTTCCCGGTGATCATGATGATCGGCACGTCGTATTGCCGCCGGACGTCACGTGCGACGGCGAGACCGTCCTCGTTCTTCAGTTTCAGGTCCAGGGTGATGAGATGGACGGGCTCCCGCCCCAGGATCGCTTGCAATTCCGCTCCGTCGGCGGCTTCGCTGACCGTGTAACCCTCCGGTTCGATACATGCGCGGATCAGGTCCCGTATGCCACGATCGTCGTCGACGACGACGATATGCGGAGACTGCGGGACTTCCGTTGCGCACATGACCCAGGACCTCATCCGAGAAAGAGTACTTCAACGGACTATAGCACGGATTCCGTTTTGATTCGCTTTGATTCAAAGCAACAATTGTTTTTATCTCCGATTGTCGGATTATAGGGCGGGGTATCAGAATTGGTGTACCACCAGATCGCAGGTTGAAGTCCACCCTTCAAGGGGGTCACGTTCTTTTGTTCGTGATCGAGAGGCTTAGTGTGTGCTCATTATAGTTTATGAGATCAACGTTATTACGAGGGATAGTTACCTATTCCGACGTAAGATTTAGGAGGGTGCGGCGAGCCCGCATAATGGTGAGAATGGTGTCCAGGTCGTCGGCGCAGGCGGGAATCCCGGCGGATCGTTCCGGGTTTGGACGTTTCGCCGAGATCTTGCGCGACAAGGGTAAATTCGTCCTGCGGCACTACCGT
>SCRB01000838.1 GCA_004299545.1 Rhizobiaceae bacterium | reverse complement strand
AACAGCCGCAATCCTTCAAAACAGAAGCGTCACCCGCAAATCGTCCCACCAAATGCCGCGTCAGCGGCTTCGTTCAATCCCAAATGATTCAATCATTCAGAAATTCGCTCTAAGCCAGAAGTTTCAGCCCGGCGATGCCCGCGACGATCAACGCGATGCAGCCGAGCCGAGCCGCGGTCGCCGGTTCGGCGAAAAGGGCAATCCCCAGCAATGCCGTCCCGACGGTGCCGACACCCGTCCATACCGCATAGGCGGTGCCGAGCGGCAGCGAGCGCAGCGCAAGCCCGAGCAGACCGAGGCTGACGATCATCGAGCAGAGTGTTCCAAGACTCGGCCAGAGCCGCGTGAAGCCATCGGTGAATTTGAGGCCGACCGCCCATCCGACCTCGAACAGGCCGGCGGCAAGCAACAGGATCCAGGCCATCCTCGTCGTCTCCTTCAAGAGCGATGAGGTCGTCCTCACCCGAATGTTGCGGAAAATGCCGGGTCGTCCCGACAGCGCCAATATAAGCGCCCTCGCCCGCCGATCAAGCTTCGCCGCATGGGCAATGCGCATGGCCAGCGCTCTACGTTGCCCCCCTCTGGCCTGCCGCACAGAGGGGGCGCGAAGGAACGCCAACCTGACCGGTGATTGAGGATGATCAAGCCACCTGGCGTTTTCGCGCGATAAGCCTCCGCCGCACCGCCAGGACATCACCCGGTCCATGCACCGCGGCGAACAGAAGCCCGGCAATGAAGGTGAAATGGCCGACGAAAAAGCCGAACTCGTCCTGGTTTCCCTGCCAATGGGGCGGTCCATGAAAGGCGAAGGCCAGGAAGAGCACATAGGCGGCGGCAAGCACCGCCGCTTCCGAAAAATACGCCCCGGTCAGGAATGCCAGTACGAGCGCCACTTCGAAGAGAGCGGCTATCCATGCCAGCGGCAGGGCGAATGGAAAGCCTGCGGCGGCGATATAATCGGCCGTCTGCGCCATGCCTATGAACTTGAAGGAAGCGGCCATCAGGAACACCGCCACGAAGATCAGCCTTGCGACCAGGATTGCGATTGTTTTCGTCATGGGTCCTTCCTCGGGAAAGGGTTTCGACTGCTCCGAGGACGGACGAGGCGGCGTAATCCCGACACGAGGCACGGCATCGCGTCTCCGCCGGGTTTCGTTCCTTGCCGAAACGTAATAAGCGGAACTGGCAGACAGGCTCCAGCAGATCGGTTCTTCGATGACGACAATTCCCGACCTTTCCGGCCGCATCGCGCTCGTCACCGGAGCCTCGCGCGGCATCGGCTACCATCTTGCGAAGGGACTTGCCGGCGCCGGCGCGCATGTCATCGCCGTGGCGCGGACGGTCGGCGGTCTTGAAGAACTCGATGACGCGATCAAGGCCGCCGGCGGCCAGGCGACGCTGGTGCCGCTCGACCTGACCGACATGCCTGCCATCGACAGGCTGGGCGCCGTCATCTTCGAGCGCTGGGGCAAGCTCGACATTCTCGTCGCGAATGCCGGCATCCTTGGCGTTCTGTCCCCCGTCGGCCATATCGAGGCGAAAACCTTCGAGAAGACCATGGCCGTCAACGTGACGTCTACATGGCGGCTGATCCGCTCCGTCGATCCGCTGCTCAGGAAATCGGATGCGGGCCGCGCCATCCTCCTGTCATCGGGAGCGGCTCATTCGGGGCGCGCTTTCTGGGGGCTCTATGCCGCATCGAAGGCGGCGCTCGAGGCTCTGGCCAGAAGCTGGGCCGACGAGACGAAAAACACGCCGCTCAGGGTGAATTCCGTCAATCCCGGCGCGACGCGCACCGCGATGCGCGCGCAGGCGATGCCGGGCGAGGATCCGGCAACGCTCCCCGATCCTGCCGAGGTGGCGGCGAAGATCCTGCCGCTCGCCAGCCCGTCGCTCACCGAAACGGGCCTGCTGTTCGACGTGCGGGAAAACCGGTTCCTGCATTATCGCAGGCCGGAATAGGCCCGGCGGCTTTAACGGAACTCGTGTCCGGCGAAATATCCCCCACTCCGTCCGCTTCGCGGCCACCTCTCCCCCACGTCCGTGGGGTAGAGGAAGGGTGCCGAGCCTTGCGGCCGGAGCTTCCTCTACCCCGTCGGACGGGGGAGAGGTGGTCGGCATAGCCGACCGGAGTGGGGGTCGAATTTGCTTTCAGCGCAGCGCCTTCAGCGCTTCCGCCCAACGATACAATTCCGAAAGGACGTTCTTCGCGCCGTCGATCATCAATTCCGTCGGTTCGAAGACATCGTTCCTGATATACTGGGCGAACAAGGGAACCGCCACCGCCTCGGGGATCGGCATCATCTTCAGCGTCGTCATCGTCAGCTTCTCGATCTGTGCCGCTCGCAGGCCGCCCGATATGCCGCCATAGCTGACGAAGGCAGCGGGCTTATAGGCCCATTCCCCGCTCAGATAGCTCATGGCATTGAAGAAGGAGGGCGGCGGGCCGTAATTATATTCCGGCGTCACGAAGACAAAGGCGTCCGCGCTCTCGACGCTGGCGCTCCAGCGCCGGGTGTGATCGTTGACATATTTGCGCAGTCTCGGATGTTCCGGCTCGTCGAAAACCGGCAGGTCGAATGCGGCGAGATCGATCAGGCTCGCATTGAACCTGCCATTGGCCACGGCATAGTCATGGAACCAGCGGGCCACGAGCGGCCCCTTCCGGCTCGGCCGGGTGCTCACGATGATCGTGTGCAAATTCAGCGTCATGTTGCATTTCTCCGTCCTTGGATGGGAGCGGTATAAAGCATGTCGCCCGAAGATGGGAACCGCAGAAAGACGGCAAAGCGGCGGTGGGCGCTCCTATGGAGCGCGTAAGAACAAGGGTTGTGGAACCGCACAGCCGCACGTATTTTCCAGCCCCTTGAGAGGATTCGCGGACGCGATACCCGTTATCCGCCGGCAGAGAGGGAGAAGAGCATGGTACAAGCGGCGGCAACCTTGGTTTGGTGGCTCGTGATCGCGGGACCGCAGGGGGGAATGGTGGTCATGCCCAACCCCTTCGACAGTCGCGACGCCTGCCAGGCGGCCATAACAGAATACCAGAAGAACCAGCCGCCCAAGGACTGGGTGCTGCAATGCGTCCCGACAGCGGACCAGACCTTCGCGGATTAAAAAAGATCACGCAAGCTTTGGCGCGACGGAAAGCTATTGACGGCTTTCCTTCGCATTGTGTTTCTTGTCCTCTTCGTGCTCCGCGCGCTTCGAATAGGCGCGCATGCTGAAAGGCAGGAAGGCAAGATACAGGATGGTGGACGCGGCAAGCG
>SCRB01000837.1 GCA_004299545.1 Rhizobiaceae bacterium | reverse complement strand
TCTTGCGCAGCGTCTTCAGCCACTCGCGGAGCTGCTGCGCGAACGCCGGATCGTCGAGGACGAGCCAGCCCTCATCGATGATCAACAGCGTTGGCCGACCATCGAGTCGGCCCTCGATGCGATGGAACAAATAGGTCAGCACGGCGGGCGCCGCGCCGGCGCCGATCAGTCCTTCGGTCTCGAACGCCTGCACCGACGCTGTGCCGAGCTGCTCGCTCTCGGCGTCGAGCAACCGACCGGAGGGGCCACCGACGCAGTAGGGTTGGAGCGCCTGCTTCAACGCCATCGATTGCAACAGCACCGCGAGGCCTGTGATCGTGCGTTCGCCCACCGGCGAGGACGCGAGCGACGTCAATGCCGACCAGACATGCTCCTTGGCGGTCGGATCGATAGTGACGCCTTCCTTGGCGAGAATGGCCGTCACCCATTCCGCCGCCCAGGCGCGCTCGGCCGGATCGTCGATGCGCGCCAACGGTTGCAGCGAGACGGAATGCTCCGACCCAGCGGACAGGCTGCCGCCGAGGTCATGCCAGTCGCCGCCCATGGACAGCGCGGCGGTGCGGATCGAGCCGCCGAAATCGAAGGCGAAAATCTGGTTGTCACGATAGCGGCGAAACTGCATCGCCATCAGCGCCAGCAGCACGGACTTGCCGGCGCCCGTCGGCCCGACAATCAAGGCGTGGCCGACGTCGCCGACATGCAGACTGAGCCGGAATGGCGTCGACCCTTCGGTCTTGCCGAAAAGCAGCGGCGGCGCCTGGAAATGCTCGTCGCGTGCCGGCCCGGCCCAGACCGCTGAAAGCGGGATCATGTGGGCGAGATTCAGTGTCGAGACCGGGGGCTGGCGGACGTTGGCGTAGGCATGGCCGGGGACGGAGCCGAGCCAGGCCTCGAGCGCGTTCACCCCTTCCGGCATGCAGGTGAAGTCGCGGCCCTGGATCACTTTCTCGATGAGGCGCAGCTTCTCCGCCGCGATGCCGGCGTCTTCGTCCCAGACGGTGACAGTGGCGGTGACATAGGCTTGGCCCACGTCGTCGGAGCCCAGCTCCTGAAGCGCGAGGTCCGCGTCAGCCGCCTTGTTGGCCGCATCGCTATCGACCAGCGTCGAGGCCTCGTTGGTCATCACCTCTTTGACGATGGAGGCGATCGACTTGCGCTTCGCGAACCATTGCCGCCGGATCTTGGTCAGCAGCTTTACCGCCTCGGTCTTGTCGAGGAGGATCGCACGGGTCGACCAGCGATACGGAAAGGCGAGCCGGTTCAGCTCGTCGAGGATGCCGGGATGAGTGGTGGTCGGGAATCCGACCACGGTGAGTGTCCGCAGATGATGGGCGCCGAGCCGCGGCTCAAGTCCGCCGGCGAGCGGCTCGTCAGCGAGCAGCGCATCGAGGTGCATCGGTGTCTCGGGGACGTGCACGCGCTGCTGCCGCGTCGAGATGGTCGAGTGAAGGTAGGTCAGCGTGTCGCCGTCATCGAGCCAGGCGACCTCGGGCATGAAGCCCTCGACCAGTTGCAGGACGCGGTTGGTTCGATCGACGAAGCCGTGCAGCAGCTCCCACGGATCGACACCTGTCTGCGACCGGCCTTCATAAAGCCAGCCTTCCACCCGAGAGGCGTCCTCGGCCGGCGGGAGCCAGACGAAGGTCAGGAAATAGCGGCTCTCGAAGTGGGCGCCTGCCTCCTCGAAGGCGTCCTGCCGTTCGAGATCGACCAAGGCCGAGGCAGGATCAGGAAAACTGCTGTGCGGATAGGTCTGCGCGGCGACGCGCTGGGCCTCCACGAAGATCGCCCAGCCTGAGCCGAGACGGCGCAGGGCGTTGTTGAGGCGGGCGGTGACACCCACCAGCTCGGCCGGCGTCGCGCTATCGAGATCCGGCCCGCGAAACCGCGCCGTGCGTTGGAACGAGCCGTCCTTGTTGAGGACGACACCCTCACCGACGAGAGCTGCCCAGGGCAGGAAGTCGGCGAGGCCTGTGGGGCGATGGCGGTATTCGGCAAGGTTCAGCATGGCGGCCTCACACCCCCAGATGTGCGGGGTAGCGAAGGTGCCGGCGGACCACGTCGACGAATTGCGGGTCGCGTTTCGCCGCCCAGACGGCTGCGGCATGGCCGACGGCCCAGATGAGCGCACCGGGGATCCAAAGACGCAGGCCGAGCGCGATCGCCGCCGCCAACGTGCCGTTGGCGATCGCCACGGTCCGCGGCGCGCCGCCCATCAGGATCGGGTCGGTGAGCGCGCGATGGACCGGAGCGAAGAAGCCGGGCACGTCCGGATCGACGACCGCGGCCATCAGACCAGCGCTCCGCCGGAGAAGCTGAAGAACGACAGGAAGAAGCTCGACGCCGCGAAGGCGATGCTCAGACCAAAGACGATCTGGATCAGGCGTCGGAAGCCGCCCGACGTGTCGCCGAAGGCGAGCGTCAGGCCGGTCACGGTGATGATGATCACCGAGATGATCTTGGCGACGGGTCCCTGCACCGACTCCAGGATCGAGTTGAGCGGTGTCTCCCACGGCATCGAAGAGCCGGAGGCATAGGCGGCGGGCGCGAAAGCCAGTGTGAGCGTGGTCAGCGTGACCAGCTCGGCGAGGCGGCGGCGGGAATGGCGAACGATGGCGAGAACGCGGTTCATGAGGGATCTCCGAGGGACAAGGGGTCGCCGCCCGCCTCGGCGGACTGGAGGCAGTAATCGCCGGTGGCGGGATCGAGGCCGGCGACGAGGGCGAGTTCGGAGAGGCGGCGTTCGGCGCCGCGGCCGCGTAGCACCACGACGAGATCGATGGTCTCGGCGATCAGCGCCTTGGGGACGGTGACGACGGCTTCCTGGATGAGCTGTTCCAGGCGCCGGATCGCGCCAAGCGCGGTGCCGGCATGGATCGTGCCGATCCCGCCGGGGTGGCCGGTGCCCCAGGCCTTGAGTAGGTCCAGCGCTTCAGCGCCGCGGACTTCGCCGATGGGGATGCGGTCGGGTCGAAGGCGCAGCGAGGACCGGACAAGGTCCGACAGCGAGGCGACGCCATCCTTGGTGCGCATCGCGACGAGGTTCGGCGCGCGGCATTGCAGTTCGCGCGTGTCCTCGATCAGCACCACGCGGTCGCTCGTGCCGGCGATCTCGGCCAGGAGCGCGTTGGTGAGCGTCGTCTTGCCCGTGCCGGTGCCGCCAGCGACGAGGATGTTCTTGCGCGACGCGACCGCCCCACGCAGCAACGCCGCTTGATCAGCAGTCATGGTGCCAGCGTTGACATAGTCGTCGAGGGTGAAGACGGCGACGGCGGGCTTGCGGATGGCGAAGGCCGGCGCCGTGACGACGGGCGGCAGCAGCCCCTCGAACCGCTCTCCCGTCTCGGGCAGCTCGGCCGAGACACGCGGGCGCTCCGCATGAACCTCGGCGCCGACATGGTGCGCGACAAGGCGCACGATCCGCTCGCCATCGGCGGCCGACAGTGTCCGACCGCTATCCTCAAGGCCGCCGGAGAGCCGATCGATCCAGAGCCGGCCGTCGGGATTCAGCATCACCTCGACGATCGACGGGTCTTCGAGAAAGGCGGCGATCGCCGGGCCAAGCGCGGTGCGCAGCATGCGCGCACCGCGTGAGAAGGCCTCGGAATGGAGCGGAGCAGCCGCCACGATCGTCCCCGTCATTGGCCAATCGCGACACGCGATTGGCGACGGGGATGATTAGAAGAGGCAATAAATAGGGCGATTCAACAAGTATTCAGACGGTGTAGCGGCCCAGCGTGGCGCAGAGAAAAAATACTTGCTGCGTGCGGACCAGCCCCCCCTTCGGTAGTAGCGCTGATTGTAAGTTGCCAAGACACGTCAGACGGGATTCGTCGCGATGGGCGGTGCCCATAGGGCCGCCGAGGGACCTGATCGCCTACTCTTTGAGCTTCTTGGCTTCCGCCAAGAATTGCCGCTGGGACGGTGACATGGCCGGCATCAAGCGTCCGATCTGCCAATCGGCCATTTCCAAAAGCTGCACCTTCTCGCGGTCCCGACGGATGGTCAGTGTGAAGTCGCGAACATCGACTGGGACCCGCACTTTCTCGAAGCGCCAGAGAAGCGTGACGAGTTGCTTGGGTGTGAACGCGCCGCGATCTTGCAGGTAGTCGATGAACGACAGGATGCGGAATTCGGGGTCGGCCTGAGAGAGCGCCACGAGTGCTGTGATCAAACGTTTTTTTCGGGCCTCCTCGATAAGCGCGCGGCGATCACGGCTGACCTTCTTCCGTGTGCCTGCCGCGTCGAGATCTTCGCCGTCATCGCTGGTGGCGCTGATGCCGAACCGGTTGATGCATTCGGACCCGATCTGAAGGCGGGTATCGGTGAACCTGTTCCTGATCTCGAACTGGTAGCGAATATCGGGGTGATCGCAGAGCTCGCAGTCCTCGTTGGGCGCTTCGAGATCATGGAAGCCACCCTCGTAGCGCCACTCGCGCAATGCCACTGCAAGGTCTGATTGCTCGCGGCTGAGAGGCAAGAGGTTCCTGGCAGCGCGCTGAGCCCAGCTCATTGTTTATCTCCGGCGCTTAGATTTCCCCGGCCAAGGAAGATTGCCGTCGAGTTCGCGAAGGCCGTATGTGCCTTCCTCCCAGCGCTTGCGCTCTGCAGGCGGTGGAGGAAGGACTTCATCGTCGAACCAAAGCAGCGTCAGTGTTTGATCCCACTGGCCTAGGTGGCGAACGTCCTCGTAGAGAGCACCGTCGCGGTCCCAATCTTCAAACCACTGGTCAGGCTCAGCTTCCTCGGGGCCATTGGGCGCCGCGCCGGACCGGACACGCGCGCTGTAGGAGTCGCTCGGCAAGTCCATGCCCGGCCTGATCCAGGCCTTGGCGTCGCGGAGTGATGTGGAGCGCGCGCTGTAACGAACCTTGCCATTCTCTGACAGGACGTAGGCGCACAGCTCACGGGAGAAGGTGGCGAAGCGCGATGCCGTCGACATCAACGAGGCGTCGAACTCTTCGGCCAGCTCGCTAATCGCGGCGAAGCCCATGTCGGCCGCATCGACGCGCGGCTTGAACAGCTTGTGGGGAAGGAGAAGTTCCGCCGCGAAAATATCGCAGGCGATTTCACCCTGAGGCCGGCGAGCAAAACTCCAACTCGGAGCCGTATGGTCGGCGGCAATCCCAAGCGCTTCATGGGCCACTTCGTGGCAGACGCTAAACCGCTGGCGCCGGCCGTCATGGAGGCAATTCACGCAAATCCGATACCTGCCGTTCTTGTCGCGGAAGGACCAGGCGTCTTCGTTCTCCTGAAGCGTATCGGCCTTCACCACGCCGCCGATTTGAGCGGCATAAGCGGCGACCGATACCGGGAGGGCGAGAGGACCGCATTTCGCGATGAAGTCGCGCGCCTTCATCGCAACGGCGACCTCATCCATCATCGTCCTCCCTCATAAACTTGCGAATGCGGGCGAGCGAGGTGGCGTAGTCGGGACGAGCACCCCGGTTCACGACGGTGGTGAGCATGTGGAATTCCTCGGGGGTGACTTCGTCATCGGCCTGTGCGAACTCGGCGAGGCCGGGGTCTATGTTGGGGTGGCTCGCCAGAAAGCGCAGTATTTCGGCGTTGCGCCCTGAGGGCGTCAGACCGGCGATCAGCTTGTCCAAGACCTCGGCCGACGGCGACTCCTTCGCGCCGGTCTCAAGGCGATAGATATAAGCGTGGTCGACGTCGCTCTGCTCCGCGACCGTCCGAAGGCTCCGCCCCCCGCGGAGCGCCTTAAGCCAAACCCCTAACGCGGACTCCGGCATCCGCCCTCCTTGACAGTCGTCACTGTTTCCCTCATTCTGTTGTCCACACAGACAACACGCCCTGAATTGGCTCTCTGCCGGACAGGGCGTTTTTTGGAGCCCCGGCGTTGTCTGGCCGGACACCAAGGTGCCACCCGGCAGGGCGAAACGCAAGCGCCGCGAAAGCGGGGAAAGAAGTAGAATGTCAGTCAATGTCGCGGCGCACCTGGTGCGTATCCATATCGACCGGGTGGCTTACAACTCGCCCAACCCCACCACCGGCGAAGCGCTCTATGCGCTGGCCGACATCCCGAAGCACGAGAAGCTCTACCGGGAAGTGGAGGGTGACGCGGAGGATGAGATGATCCCGCGTGACGAGACCGTCATCCATCTGACGGCGGACGAGCACTTCTACAGCCAGAAGGTCTTCGAGATCCTCGTCAACGGCGACGACCACGAAATCGAGACCAAGGAGATCACTTACGCTCGCGTGGTCGAGCTCTACCTGGGTAGCGGCGGCAAGCCGTCGAACGAATACCTCGTGAAGTACTCCCATGGGCCCGCTGAAAATCCGAGCGGCACCCTGGCCCCCGGTCAGAAGGTGAGGGTGAAGGATGGCATGCGCTTTCGGGTTGCCGGAACTGGCGAGTCGTAACGCCTTCATCAAGGACTACGAGGAGACGGGGTACCTGATCGATTTCATCGGCGGCTATCTCGTCTTCTTCGGCCTGCCCTACCTTGATCAGGACGGGAAGCTCCAGCACGGCGATTGGGTCAGCCCCGTCGACCTCAACGGCCAAGTGATCGATCCACCGACGAACCACCAAGCATGGTGGCGCGGTAGCCGGCCGCACGACCAGCAGGGTCGCCAGCTCAAACTTGGGGGCGGCGCGGACAAGGTGACGGTCAGCGATGATCTCGTCACTGACTTCTCGTTTTCCTACAAACTGCTCGACGAGAACGGCACGATGCGCCCCTACCGTTCATTCGACGAGAAGGTGCAGACCTATTTCGACACGATCACGGCCCCGGCGCTGGCGGCCTATCCGCAGGCCACGCCGCTGCGCGCGATCGCAGTGAAGGCCGCGTCGCAGGGTTCACCCCTTCGGTATCCGGACACGACGTCATCTCGCTATCACATCAACGACCTGTCGGCCCTGTTGCGCGGCAAGCGCGTGGCGATCATCGGCCTCGGCGGGACGGGCTCGTACATCCTCGACTTCTTGGCGCGGACGCACCTCGCGCAGATCACCCTGTTCGACGATGACAAGGTGCATGTGCACACGATCTTTAGGTTCCCGGGTTTCATCCCGAACGCCATCGGCAGGCTGAAGGTCGAGGTTCTGTCGCAGCATTATGACCAATGGCACAGCGGGATCGAGGGCGTCCCCCAGCGCATCACGGCAGAAAATGTCGAGCGTTTGAAGCACTTCGACTTCGTTTTCGTCTCTGTCGATGATGGACCCGCACGCCGGCTTATCATCGACTGGCTGAGCGCGAATGGCGTGCCTTACGTCGACTGCGGGATGGGTCTGAATCGATCGGCCGTCGGCCTTAGCGGGTTCGTGCGAGTGACGGGAGGCGATCGGAAGGCGTTCGATGACAATGTCGGCACGGTTCGGCTGCCCGTCGAGAACGCCAAGGAGGATGAATATCGCAAACAGGCTCAGATCACCGAGTTGAACGCCTTGAACGCGACCATGGCCGTCATCCGCTTCAAGCAACATTTCGGGCTGCTTGATCGCGAGGACGAGGCGACCTCGTTGATCTTCGACACGGCGACGTTTGAAATCGACTAAGCGAGGCCTGCCCATGAGATACGCATACCAAGCCGTCGAGCGCATGCCCAAGCCGCTCAGAGCTGGCGTCGTCTACCACAGCGAGGAGTTCGAGGTTGGTGCCTTACTATGCGCCTGTGGCTGCGGCCACCGGGTCAGCCTGTTGGTCCCCGATAGTCATCAGATCACCTCGGAAGGCGGCTGGGCCACGGTGACGCCGTCGATCTCGGTATGCGATGCGGCCTGCAAGTCGCACTATTTCATCACTGCCGGCCACGTTGAATGGATGCCGGCTTTCTCCGACGCGACGGCGGCGTCAGTCATGCGCCA
>SCRB01000836.1 GCA_004299545.1 Rhizobiaceae bacterium | reverse complement strand
ACGGAACGAGATCGACCCGCCCCACATCGTCGCGATCCAGGAGAAGACCTTCACGCCCGTCGGCACGGCGATAACCATGGTGGCGAACGCGAAATAACGCTGCGTATCGAGCGAAATGCCCGTGGTGTACATGTGGTGCGCCCACACGACGAAACCGACGGCGCCGATCGCCACCATGGCATAGGCCATGCCGAGATAGCCGAAGATCGGCTTCTTGGAGAAGGTCGAAATGATGTGGCTGACCATCCCAAACCCCGGCAGGATCATGATGTAGACTTCGGGGTGGCCGAAGAACCAGAACAGATGCTGGAACAGGATCGGATCGCCACCATTCTCCGGCGCAAAGAAGCTCGTGCCGAAATTACGGTCCGTCAACAGCATGGTGATGGCACCCGCAAGCACCGGCAGCGCCAGAAGCAGGAGGAATGCTGTCACCAGGATCGACCAGGCGAAGAGCGGCATCTTGTGCAGCGTCATGCCCGGAGCGCGCATGTTGAAGATCGTCGTGATGAAGTTGATCGCGCCGAGGATCGACGATGCGCCGGCGAGGTGCAGGGAGAGGATCGCCAGATCAACCGCGGGGCCGGGCTGCCCCACCGTGGAGAGAGGCGGATAGAACGTCCAGCCATTGCCGACACCCCATGCGCCCGGCGCGCTCGGCATGAACAGGGAGAGGATCAGAAGGGCCAGAGCCGGCGGAAGCAGCCAGAACGAGATGTTGTTCATGCGCGGGAACGCCATGTCCGGCGCGCCGATCATGATCGGCACCATCCAGTTGCCGAAACCGCCGATCATCGCCGGCATGACCGTGAAGAAGATCATGATCAGCGCATGGTAGCTGACGAAGGCGTTGTACATGGACTTGCCGGCGTCCACCGCCATCGGGCCATGAACGCCATAGACCATCGAGGCAAGGCCGGGAAAGACCTGGATGCCAGGTTCCATCAGTTCCCAGCGCATCATGATGGAGAGGATGCCGCCGATGATGCCCGCGCTGATCGAGAAGATCAGGTAGAGGGTGCCGATATCCTTGTGATTGGTCGAATAGACCCATCGCACCCACCCATGCGGCCTGTGATCGTGATGGACTTCGTGAACTGCAGCGTCCGTCATCTTCCCGCTCCGTTCCTTCCTTCTTCCAGTCGCCGGCTCAATCGGCCGCCGCGACCAAGTTGCCGGCCGACTTCGCGGCCGCAACATTCTTCTTGCTGTCGACGACAGCCATAAGCGCCTTGTTCGCGCCCTCCAGATCCGCCTGGGCCGCCTTGTACCAGGTATCGAACTGGTCCTTCGTCACCGCGCGCACGGCGATCGGCATGAAGGCGTGGTCCTTGCCGCAGAGCTCGGAGCACTGGCCGTAATACATCCCCGGTTTTGCCACCTTGATCCAGGTTTCGTTGATACGGCCCGGCACTGCATCTTCCTTGATGCCGAACGCGGGCACCGCGAATGAATGGATCACGTCCGCGCCGGTCACGAGGATGCGGATCGTCGTATCGACAGGAATGACGAGTTCGTGGTCGACCGTCAGAAGACGGGGATATTCCGCCATGTTCTGCTTGCCGAGTTCGTCGCGGGCCTTCTTGTCCTGAACAATGGCGGAATTGAATTTCAAGGGCTTCTTGGTTTCGTATTCGTAGTCCCAGTTCCACTGGTTGCCGGTCGCCTTGATCGTCATGGTCGGCTTCTGCGGCGGATTGTATTGCGCCGTGAGAAGCTGGAAGGACGGCACGGCGATGCACAGCAGCACGACGACCGGCCCGACCGTCCAGAGCACCTCGATGACCGTATTGTGGGCTGTCCGCGACGGGACTGGATTGCGGCCGGCACGGAAGCGAATCATGCACCAGACAAGGAGGCCGACGACCAGAAGGGTGATCGGAATGATGAACCAGCGCGTATAGGTATCGAACCATTCGATCTGGGACATGATCGGCGTCGCCGCGGGTTGAAAGCCTGTCTCCCAGGGCTTCGGCTGCGCCGCATAGGCAGCGCTCGCCACCAGCGCTCCCCCCAGAGCCCCGGCGAGGCAAGCAATTCTCTTCCTGATCACCCTCTTAATCTCCCGCAATGACTCGTTCGAGTGAACATTGGCTCACGCAGCAAGGCCAGACTGGCCGCCTATCGCCGCCCCCGTTTCAAACATACTCCGATAGCAACCGCAAGGAAGGCGCGAAGCGAAAGATGCGGCATTTTTGCGCGCACCCCGGCTATCCCTCTGATTTTCCGGACTTCCATGGCGTTTCCAGCCCTCCCGATAGCCGTTGTGGAGACGAAGAGGCCCAATTTTGGACGGATTTTCGGTTGATTGCTGGCAGCTTGGTCCGGAATCGGCTGGTCCGCGCCGCTCCGATGCTCTTAATTCGCGGGCTGATCATGCTCACTTCCAGTGTGGTGGTTTTGAAATTCGTTACATTGGCTATATCGAGCACCGGACGAATTTCAAAACCAGAACCGCACTAGAATCATGGGGTTGCTAGTATTCTTTCGATTCGGAAATTCGTCCAATGGCTGATATAGAAGTGAAATGAATTTCCGAATCGGAACACTAGTGATTCGCGGGGAAACGTTTCGGGTGCGCAGATTGAGAGATCGTTTCCTTTCCATTATGCTGGTATCGGGGCTGGCATCCGGCCTGTTCGCCGCCGCCTCGCTTGTCGCCGCGCCGGCTCTGGCGCAGTCGCCGAAGCCGCCGGCCTCACCATCGCCGTTAGGCCAGGCACCGGCGCAGGATATGGAACCGCCCGCAGCGCTTCAGGAGGCTCCTGACGCACCCCGGGTCGTCCCGCCGACCGGCACGGTGAA
>SCRB01000835.1 GCA_004299545.1 Rhizobiaceae bacterium | reverse complement strand
CGCGTCGAGACTGTAGACCGTGCCGATCTCGGTCGACTGCGTGATCGAGACGGCCGCCGGCTGGCCCGAATGCACGAATTCCGGATCGAAGTGAGCCATCTTCGCGACGAGATCGCCTGGATCGATCTTTCCGAGCGTGCCGTCGACGGGATGGAGCCTCACTCCGCCCGAGAGGTATTCCGGCGCGCCGCATTCGTCTTCCACAACATGCGCCTCGCGGTGACAAAATGCCACGCCGCCCGGGCGGCTTGCCGCCGTCAGCGAAAGCGAATTGGCTGCCGTCCCGGTGGCGACGAAGAAAACGGATACGTCGCGCTCGAATATCTCGCGGAATTTATCCTCGACCTTCCTGTCAAGATCGCCCGTGCCGTAGGCTGGGGCAAAACCGCTTGCGTGAACGGCCAGCGATTCCACGATCCTCGGGTGGGCGCCGGCCCAATTGTCGGAGGCGAAGTTCATCTTTTATCCCGTTCATCCCATATGCGGCGCAACAGTGTGGGTTCGGCGAAAATGCCGCAAGACCCTTGTGCCGCTTGCCGGTGGAAAGATCGGCGGCAGGCCGACGTCGCGCAATAATATTTCGTTTTTCATGCTCAAATTTTTGCAGTTCAATCTTGAACGACTGGAAAATTTCTGACATATGTATTTAGGACAGTAGTGCTGTCTTATTTATTCGCGCATTGAATTCCGGATTGCCGCATAATGACGTCCGGTTTCCCATGTGGCCGGTCTGCTCCCGGATACCGTACCGTGACGCAGCCGGTCGGTGATACACGTGCCCGAGGGCAAGCAATGGAGGTAGCAAGATGACGAAGACGCCATCTGTCAGGCCAGCAAGCGTGGCGGCCGAGCAGACGAAAGCGTCTGCGCCAAAACCTGCCCTCCGCCGACAAGGCCCTGCGGGGCTATACGATCCGCGCAACGAACACGATGCCTGCGGCGTCGGCTTCATCGTCAATATGAAGGGTGTGAAGTCGCACGGGATCGTCGAGGACGGGCTCTTCATGCTGGACAACCTGACGCATCGCGGTGCGGTCGGGGCGGACCCCCTCGTCGGCGACGGCGCCGGCGTGCTGGTGCAGGTTCCCGATCGTTTCTTCCGCGAGGAAATGGCCAGGCAGGGCATCGAACTGCCGCCTGCCGGCCAGTATGGCGTCGGTCACTGGTTCATGCCGCAGGATCCGGCGCTGCGTGCCCATATCGACGATATCATCCGCGAATCGGCGCAGTCGGAAGGCCTGCCCGTTCTCGGCTTCCGCGACGTGCCCGTCGACAATTCCTCTCTGTCGAAGGCGCCGGAAATCGCCGCCGCCGAGCCGTTCCATCGCCAGGTCTTTGTCGGACGTACGCCGGACATTCCGGACGACGAGGAATATGAGGCGCGGCTCTACCTTTTGCGCAAGGTCATTTCCGGACGCATTTACGCCGAGAACAACGACAAGGATGTCGGCGCCTATTGTGTGTCGCTCTCGGCGCGCACCATCGTCTACAAGGGCATGTTCCTCGCCTATCAGGTCGGGGCCTATTACAAGGATTTGACCGATCCGCGCTTCGAGACGGCGCTGATCCTCGTCCACCAGCGCTTTTCCACCAACACCTTCCCGTCGTGGAAGCTGGCGCACCCCTACCGCATGGTCGCCCACAACGGCGAGATCAACACGGTGCGCGGCAACAACAACTGGATGGCCGCCAGGCAGGCCTCGGTCGATTCGGAACTGTTCGGCAACAACATCTCGAAGCTGTGGCCGATCTCCTATGAAGGCCAGTCCGACACGGCCTGTTTTGACAACGCGCTCGAATTCCTGTTCCAGGGCGGCTATTCGCTCGCGCACTCCATGATGATGCTGATCCCCGAAGCCTGGGCCGGCAACAAGCTCATGGATGACGACCGCAAGGCGTTCTATGAATACCATGCGGCTTTGATGGAGCCGTGGGACGGGCCTGCGGCTGTAGTCTTTACCGACGGGCGCCAGATCGGCGCGACGCTTGATCGCAACGGGCTTCGTCCCGCCCGCTATATCGTCACCGACGACGACCGCGTCATCCTCGCATCGGAGGCTGGCGTCCTGCCGATGCCGGAAGAGCATGTGGTGCAGAAGTGGCGGCTGCAGCCGGGCCGCATGCTGCTGATCGACATCGCCAAGGGCCGCATCGTTTCCGACGACGAGATCAAGTCCGAGATCGCGGGCAAGCATCCCTACAAGAAGTGGCTCGCCAACACCCAACTCATCCTTGAGGATCTGAACGCGGTCGAGCCGCGGGCGCTAAGGAAAGACGTCTCGCTCCTCGATCGCCAGCAGGCCTTCGGTTACACGCAGGAGGATTTGCGCTTCCTGATGGCGCCAATGGCGACGACGGCGCAGGAGGCGATCGGCTCGATGGGGACCGACACGCCGATCTCCGCCATGTCCGACAAGGCGAAGATGCTTTACACCTACTTCAAGCAGAACTTCGCACAGGTGACGAACCCGCCGATCGACCCGATCCGCGAGGAACTGGTGATGAGTCTCGTCTCCTTCATCGGGCCGCGGCCGAATATTTTCGACCTGGTGGGCACGTCGCGCAGGAAGCGGCTGGAAGTGCGCCAGCCGATCCTGACCAACGGCGATCTGGAGAAAATCCGTTCCATCGGCCATACCGAGGACCGCTTC
>SCRB01000834.1 GCA_004299545.1 Rhizobiaceae bacterium | reverse complement strand
CGCGGCGCCGGTGATGGCCGCCTTCTGCTTCGCCGGGCTTTATGTTTTCAGGCGCGGCTGGCGCCGCTGGGGCGGCCTCCTGTTCCTGGCCGCCTTCGTCTTCATGTGGAACACCGGTTCCAAGACGACGGCGGGGCTGGTGCCGGTCGCCATCGTTTTCGTCGTCTTGCCGGGCGTCTTCAACATGCGTTTCCTGACCGGCGTCTTTCTCATGGTCGCGATGGTCGGGATGGCACTGGGCACGCTCGGCATCGTCTTCATCGAGCCGCTGAAGCATCTGGCCAACGACTATTTCCCCGGCCTGACCTATACGGGGCGTACGACGATCTGGCAGTTCGCCGGCGGCATGCTGATGAAGCAACCGTGGACGGGTTACGGTTATGACAGTTTTTGGGGAACGCCGCTTCTGCTGAACCAGGCGCAACCCTTCGACCGCGCCTGGGACGTGCGCAACATCGTCAACGGCCACGAAGGCTATCTCGACATCGCCGTCGTCATGGGCATCCCGGCCCTTTGCGCCGCGCTCATGGCCTTCATCGTCGCACCGATCCGCGACTATCTGAGGACGCCGAAACTGAAGGAGAACATTTATCTCGCCGACTTCTTCATGACCGTTCTTCTCTTCATCGCGCTCGACGCCTTTCTGGAGAGCTTTTTCTTCGCGAGGAACAATCCCGTCTGGATGCTTTTCCTGCTCGCCTGTTTCGGGCTCAGGATCACGGCGCGGTTTCCCATCCCGTCCTCGGCCCGAAACGCAGCCGGAAACCTTCCCAAACGCAGAGCGATGCGATAGGTCGCTATCGTTCGCGAAGGAGGCTCGTCATGAGCGGCAAAGTGGTTCTCGTCGGCTGCGGCAATATGGGCTATGCCATGCTTTCCGGCTGGCTGAAATCGGGACGGTTGGCTGCAAGCGATGCCGTCGTCGTCGAACCGAACGCCGATTTGCGCAAGCGTGCCGCCGCCCTTGGCGTGACGGCCGTCGCCGGCGCGGCCGATCTCAAGGAGGATCTCGCGCCACGCCTTATCGTCATTGCCGTGAAGCCGCAGGTGATCCGCGACGTCGTGCCCGCCTATCGCCGCTTCGCCGGGAGCGACGCCACATTCTTGAGCATCGCTGCCGGAACGCGGATTGCCCTTTTCGAGGCAATGCTCGGAACCGGTGCCGCGATCATCCGCTGCATGCCCAACACACCTGCCGCCATCGGCAAGGGCATGATGGTGGTCGTTTCCAATGCGCATGTGACGGGGGAGGCCGACGCCTTCGTCGAGGCGCTGCTTGAAACCAGCGGCAGGGTTGCGCGGATCGCGGACGAGGACGGGATGGACGCCGTCACCGCCGTTTCCGGTTCAGGGCCGGCCTATATCTTCCATTTCATTGAATGCCTGACCGAAGCGGCGAAAAAGGCGGGGCTGCCGGTGGAGACGGCCGCTCTTCTGGCGATGCAGACGGTCTATGGCGCCGCCTGCCTCGCGGCGGAAAGCGGCGAGGCGCCCGGCAGGCTGCGCGAACAGGTGACGAGCCCGAACGGCACGACGGCTGCCGCCCTTGCCGTCCTCATGGGGGACAGCCGGCTTGCCGATCTCATGGCCGAAGCGGTCGAGGCCGCCCGCGAGCGTTCGGTCGAGTTGGGCAAGTAGAGCATGATCCGGAAAAGTGGATGCCGGTTTTCCGCAAAGATCATGCTCGAATTCAGATAAGCCGGCCGATCTTGAGACCTTCCAGCACCGCTTCCTCTGCCGTGCGTGGCGTCAGCGCGTCGCCGATGACGTGAACCTCGCCTCCAAAGCCGTCGAGTTCCGCCTCAAGCTCTGCAACGCGGTCATGACCCTGTGAGAGTACCAGCGTGTCGATCTCTTCGAACAGGATCGGCTCGCCCGACGCGCAATCCTCCATATAGATCGTCGATCCGTCCGAGCCGTAGAGCCGGGCATAGGGCACGACGCGGACGCCGAGGCGGTGGAGATTGGCCGCCATCGTGTCGCGGACATAGCTCTGGATGGTCTCGCCGGCGAACAGGCCCTCCACGCACAGAACGACGCTGCAACCGTCGCGGGCAAGCTTCTCCGCGATACCCATGCCGATCCAATCTGCGCGCCAGTCAGCAATGAGCACCCGCGCGCCGACATTGGCCTGGCCGGTCAGGACCTGCCAGACATCGACGACATGCGTGTCCTCTCCACCTTCGATTGCGGGGCGATGTGGCCGGCCGCCTGTGGCGATCACCACCGCGTCGGCGCCATCCGCCTCGACGCGCGCGCGCGTGACCGGTGAATTGCGCCTGATCGAGACGCCGGCATTCTCCATTTCCCGCGTGAGGTTGGTGACGATCCCGCCGAATTCGGCGCGTCCCGGCAGGAGTTGCGCCAGCCGCGCCTGCCCGCCGAGTTGGGCTTCTTTCTCGTGGAGAACGACTTCATGACCTCGGGCGGCCAGAACTGACGCTGCCTTCATGCCGGCCGGACCGCCGCCCGCCACGATCACGCGCTTGCGCCGCGCCGCCGGCGGCTTGATGGCAAGCGTCAGTTCACGGCCGGTCTCCGGGTGCTGGATGCAGGAGATCGGATAGCCCTTGTGGAAGTGGCCGATGCAGGCCTGGTTGCAGGCGATGCAGGCGCGGATGTCGTCGGCGCGTCCTTCCGCGGCTTTGCGCGGCATCTCGGGATCGCAGATCATCGCGCGCGTCATGCCGCACATATCCGCCTGTTGGGAGGCGAGGATCTGCTCGGCGATCTGCGGCTGGTTGATGCGCCCGGCGACGAAAACCGGCCTGGCGACCAGCCCTTTCAGCACAGCGGCGAAGGGCGCGGTATAGCCGCCGCTGAAGAACATGGGCGGCGCGATATGCACCGACCCCTTGAGAGAGGCGGAAGTGCCGGCCGCAACACTGAAATAATCGATCGCGCCATCGCCATCGAGCATCTTGCAGAAGGTCAGGACCTCGTTGGGTTCGAGTGTCTGGCCGTCGTGCTCCTCACCGGTGATCCTCAGCCCGACGACGAAATCTGGCGCTGTCTTCTCGCGGATGTCCGCTGCGATCTCGCGCAGGAAGCGCAGCCGGTTTTCCGCGCTGCCGCCATACCGGTCGTCGCGCTTGTTGACGCTCGGATGGAGAAATTGCGCCGGCAGATAGCCATGGCTGGCGACGATCTCGCAGCCATCGAATCCAGCCTTCATCAGCCGCGCGGCGGCGTCGCCATAACCGGACACGATCTCGCCGATCATGGAAAGCGACAATGGCACCGGCATGACGTGGAAGCGCGAGTTCGGCACCGCCGAAGGCGCATAGGCGACGGCCGCCGTTCCGTCTTCCGTCTCCATGATCTCGCGGCCGGGGTGGAAAAGCTGGCCGCAGATCTTCGCCCCGTGCCGGTGCACCGATTCCGCAAGTTTCCGGTAGCCGGGGATAGCGTCGTCAGACGTCGCCATCAATACGTGGGAGGTATAGCGCGCCGTCTCGTGCACGCCGGATACCTGGATGACAATCAGCCCGGCGCCGCCTCTGGCGCGCGCCTCCTGATAGGCGATGAGGCGTTCCGTGACATGGCCGTCATGCGCCATCACCGTGTCGTGTCCGGTCGAGAGGATGCGGTTCCTGATCTCGGTCGCACCGATCCGGAGCGGCGAGAAGAGATGCGGAAAATGGGTCATGGGTTTCAGCCGATCGTTAATTCGTCGCTACGACCTGGTTCGTGACTGTGGCCTATAGGCATTTCCAGGGACGCTATAGAGGGGAGTTCAGCGAGAGTGACAGGAGGAGAGGGCCGTTTGTCAATGACGGCGTGATAGCGCCTCCTCCTGGAAGCGATGGCCGAATGTCTCGTAGCCGATGACCGTGATCGCCGGCGCCAGCGTGACGATCACGAGGCAGATCGCCATGTCTGCGCCGGCAACCGCCGCGGCGACGGCAAGCGCGATCATCGCCGCAGTCGCGGCCAGCAGGCCCACATGCCTGGTGTCGAAGCGGCGCAGCAGATAGTAATGGAGCGCGTAGGTCGAGCCGAGGAACAGGCTTACCGGGATCGCCACGCTAAGCACCGTCGCCAGCGGCCCGATTGCTGCTTTATGCTCGATGAAGATGGCCGCGACATGCAGCCCCGCCCCCGTGGCGACGATCGCAGCTATGATGACGATCTGGCCATAGCCCCAACCGAAAGAGCGATCGCGGTGGCTATGCAGGACCTCTGCCGAGGGCAGCAGGTAATAGACCCACCAGATGCCGAAGGTCAGCCCCATGCCTGCGATGCACACCAACGCGGCGTCCAGTGTCCAGCCCTGTTCCTCCACAATGGCAGAGAGCGATGCGACGGTGCCGACCACGCCTTCTCCGAGTGCGATCAGGGCAAACAGGCTGTAACGCTCGGAAATATGGTGGGCATGCCAGGGCGTGCCGCCGTCCTTGCCTTCGGCGATCATCGGTCCGGAAAACTCGATGAGCGCGAGGACGACGGCGAGGGCGATGCTGGTGCCGACGGAAAAATCCAGGACGATCTGCATGATCCAGCCAACCTGGGCGATCGTGATGGCGGCGACGTAAGTGAGGCAGGCGTGGCGGTGCGGCGGGTCCTGCCTGGCCGCGCGCAGCCATTGAAAGATCATCGCCAGACGCATGATGACATAGCCGAGCACCATCACTGAATTATCGAGATGCGCGCCATGCCTCAGGGAGGCGAACATGGGCGGCAGGCCGATGGCCAGCACCAGAACGCCGATCATCTGCACCATGGTGACGATCCGGAATACCCAGTCGTCGGTGTCGTACGCCGACGCAAACCAGGAGAAATTGATCCACGCCCAGCAGATGGCGAAGGTCGCGAAGCCGAACCCGATCAGGGCCACGCCATATTGGCCGGCGGCCAGCGCATTTGCGAGTTGGACCGCGGCGAAACCGAAGGTTGTCGCGAAGGTCAGGTCGAACAGGGCCTCGAGCGGCGTGGCGGCGCGATGCGCTTCCTGCGGGTCGCGCCCGGCCATGGGGCGAGTGTGGTGAGCTGCATGTCCGGACCCTGTTGTCGTCTCGCTCATGAACGCCTTCCGCAAGATGCCGTCACCTTTCGATAGCACTGGGCCACGGCGAAACGAAGCCTCGCGTTGGCATTCGGCGCATGTCGGGGGCGGGGTTCTTTTCGCCAACGATTCCTGTAGTCGAATTGCTGGTTCGGGACGAGCGCGCCATGACGCCATCATTCAAAGGGCGCCAGCAGTTTCGAAGGTCATCCCGCTCCCGCCGCCCTAGGAATGCGGGGAGGCGTGGAGGCATCCAACTTTCTGCAATCTTGCGAGCCGGCCATGCGAAGGACCATGTGGACACCCGCCATGTAGAGAGGTGGCAGAAATGTCGACAAAGTCAGGTCTTTGTTTCATCCAAGGGCTTAGAATGGTGCTGCGAGAGAGGATTGAACTCTCGACCTCTCCCTTACCAAGGGAGTGCTCTACCACTGAGCTACCGCAGCGCCTCTGGATGCGGCGGACATTTGCCACAGCACCATACGCAAAGCAAGCATGCTCTCCCCCAAGCTGGTCAAAAAGCCGGCTGCGGTCGCATGCGCTGCTTTTCAGCGCGGAATCGGCTAGGAATGCGTGATAGATGGGCTGGCGCAATATCGATCAGGACAGGCGAGGAAATGGCTTCGGGCGGGGACAAGACGGCGGGCGGAGCGTCGGGCGATGCCGGCAGGGACGCGGATCGCAAGGCCCGTCTGGCGGAAGAATTGCGAGCCAATCTCCAGCGGCGCAAATCGCAGGCGCGCGCGCGCCGCCAGGGTGCCGCAGATACCCGGCCCGATGGTTTGTCCACAGGACGGCACAAAAAGGACTGAATCGCATGCGATCGGGCGGCATTGCTCCCCGTTTGACCCCTCTCTTGCGGCTTCTTCACCCTTCCTTTAGACCGTCCGCCCGATCCTTGTTCCTCATGCGCCGCCCGGGCGGCAAAAAGCTGGAAAGCCTTCATGGACCGAATCAGAATCATCGGCGGTAACGAACTCAAGGGCACCATCCCGATCTCCGGTGCCAAGAACGCCGCCCTCCCGCTGATGATCGCGTCGCTTCTGACCGACGACACGCTGACCCTGGAAAATGTGCCGCATCTTGCCGATGTCG
>SCRB01000833.1 GCA_004299545.1 Rhizobiaceae bacterium | reverse complement strand
CGATCGCCAGTGAAGGCGCCGTCCATTGGAATATCGTAGCGGACTATCTCGAAAACCCCTTCTTCGCCAGGGATGGGGCAAAGTCGCTCGACCGTAACGATTTCACGCTCGCAGGCGTGGAGGGGTTGGAACTCGCCGACGGAGCACGCACGCTTGCCGCCCTTTCAGCCGAGGCGATCATGAAAGCGGCGGATCATTTGCCGGAAAGGCCGGGGCTCTGGATTGTCTCGGGCGGCGGGCGGAAAAATCCGCACATCCTCGCCAATCTGAGGGAGAAAGCGGAAGGTGCCGAAGTGATCCCCGCCGAGGATGTCGGCTTAAGCGGTGATTTCACCGAGGCGGAAGCATGGGCCTATCTCGCCGTCAGGGCGACACGCCAACTGCCGCTCACCTGGCCATCGACCACGGGCTGCCGTGAGGCGGTCACGGGCGGCATTCTGGCGAAGCCGTAGTTTACTCCGCGGGTTTTTTGCCGAAGCGGCGAACGAGTTCCGCCATTTCGGCCGCGGCGTCCGTGTGTACCTCGTGGGTGAGGCCCTCGATGACACCCTTCTGGTCGGCCGCCGGGCGGTTCTGGCTCACCTTCCACTTCCCTTCGATACTGTCGATCACGATCTCCATGCCGATGATCGCCTTGATCTGGGATTCAATGAAATCCTCCGGCGCGTCGGAAACATGCCATGGATCGGCGCGCGGGCTTTCCTGCTTCTCTGTCAGCGCATTGATCTGCCAGGCGAGCCAGTCGCGGTCGTCAATGATCCGCGCCATGCCGCGCACCTGCACGATGGCATAGTTCCACGTCGGGACGACCTTGCCGGTTTCCCGCTTGGTCTCGTACCAGGACGGCGTCGTATAAGTGTTGACACCCTGGAAGACGACCATCACCGGCTTGCCGGAGTTTTCGCTGATGATCCGCCATTGCGGATTCGCACGCGCCATATGCACCAGAAGCCTGCCATGGCTCCCGGCATCGGCATCGAGAAGAAAAGGCAACGGATCGGCCACCGGCCCATCGTTGCCGACGCTGATAAGCAACCCAAGCGGATGTGCACGAATCAATTCGTGCAATATCTCGGGACGGGTTTCGCGAAAAAGAGGTGGCTGATACATGGGCACCGACGTACAGAAACGTCGCGCGCCCTTCAATAAGCCAGATTGGAAATTGGCTTGGCCGTCAAGCCGGCGTGGCAACCTTGGCTTTCGCCGCCCTCGGCTTTGCAGCGGCTTTCGGCTTTGCAGCGGCCTTCGGCTTGGCGGCTGCCTTGGCCTTCGGTGCAACGGCTGCTCTCGCCCTGGCCGCTGGCTTCGCGGTTCCGGCCTTTGCCGGGGCTTTTGCTGCCTTGGCCGCTTTCGTTGCCGGGGCGTCAAGCTCGTCGACCGCCGCCCCAGGGGCGTTCTTCTTGATCGACGCGATGGCCTTCATGGCGGAAGCCTTGACGGAATAGCCTTCCGAACTGAACATGATCTCGCCGTTGTTGGCGCGATAGCGGAAGCGTGTCTCGCCTTTCTTGTCCTTATAGACTTCGAATTTAGGCATTTCGTAATCCCCTCGGCTGAAGAGCTGATTCGCACAAAAAAACGTGCCATGCACTCACCAGCATGTCGAGGGGAGGTCAACTGCCGCTTTGCTTCTTGGGAAGAATATCCACCGTTGATGAAGCGAAAACGGCGGCTCTCATACTTATCGAAGCCGTTTCGGCCTCGGATCGGAGAGTTCGCCGGCGAGCCGGCGGTCAAGATAATCAGCGCATTCTTCTATCAGCAAGTCGCCGTCATTGGAAAAGAAGTGGTTTGCGTCGGCCAGAATCTTCTGGGTGATCGTTATCCCCTTCTGGGTATGCAGCTTGTCCACCAGGCCCTGAACGTCCTTGGGCGGTGCCACCTTGTCCGCGTCGCCGTGAATGATCAGGCCGGAAGAGGGGCAGGGGGCAAGGAAGGA
>SCRB01000832.1 GCA_004299545.1 Rhizobiaceae bacterium | reverse complement strand
CGTTTCGAGTTCCGCCAACCATGGGGCCTGCCATCGACAGGATTGCCGCGACGGTATGCGCATTGTGGGTGGCGAATTGCGGATAGATCCTGTCCGTCAAGCCAAGGAGCTTGCGGGCGCAGGCGATATAGGAGACGTCCGTATTCACCTTGCGGGTGAAGACCGGATAGCCGGCGAGGCCGAGCGCCTGCGCCCGCTTGATCTCCGTGTCCCAATAAGCGCCCTTGACGAGGCGCACCATGATCCTGCGGTCGAGCTTTTCCGCCAGCGCGTGCAGCCAATCAAGGACGAAGGGCGCGCGGCGGCCATAGGCCTGAACGACGACGCCGAATCCGTCCCAGCCGGCGAGCGAGGGGCTGGCGAGAACCTGGCTGATCACATCGAGCGAAAGATCGAGGCGGTCGGCCTCCTCGGCATCGATGTTGAGGCCCATGCGCGCATCCCGCGCCGCCTCGCAAAGCGAAAGCAGCCGCCCGGCCATCACCGGCAGCATGGTTTCCTTCTGCGTCTCCTCGTAACGCGGATGGATCGCGGAAAGCTTGACCGAAATGCCGGGATTGCGGCGGATGTCGTCACTTGTAGACGACCGTTTCAGCGCCGCGATCGCATCGGCATAGGCCTTGTGATAGCGCAGCGCGTCCGCTTCGGTCCGCGCCGCCTCCCCCAGCATGTCGTAGGAATAGAGATAACCCTTGGCCAGCATGGGCCGCCCGCGCTTCAGCGCCTCGGCGATGGTGCGGCCGAGCACGAACTGCTCGCCCATCTCGCGCATGGCGGCCGAGACAGCGCGTCGGATGACAGGCTCGCCGAGGCGCCGCATCATGCCGCGCAGCGTCTCCTCGATGCCGCCCTCGCCTTCTTCCAGAACACGGCCGGTCAGCATCAGCGCCCAGGTCGAGGCGTTGACGAAGATGGAAGCCGATTCGCCCGAATGCGCCGACCAGTCGTGCGGCGCGATCTTGTCGCGGATAAGGTCGTCCATCGTTTCGGCGTCGGGAACGCGCAGGAGCGCTTCCGCCAGGCACATCAGCGCCACGCCTTCCGACGTCGAAAGCCCGTATTCGGACAGGAAGGCTTCCATCAGGCGCGGGTCTGTCGATTTCCTGACCGCCTCGACCAGACGGACCGCACGTGCTGAGATCGCCGCGCGTTCTTCCGGTGATAGATCGGCTGCCGCTGCCAGATGTCCCAGCGTCTCCGCTTCATCCGCCAGGTAATGGGAACGGATTTCCCCGCGGATCGCGTCGAGATTGGCCGAGGGTGCTGCCGATACCGTGTGCTGCATGGTTTCCTGCCTGAAAAGAAACACTATGAGAATAACATGGGGAACGGCTTTCCCAACGCCTAAAGAGCTCGATCCGTCGAGACGAGCGCACTATCATTACGTCTTGATTCAGGGTAATTGAGGTGTTCTTCCCATGACGGCAGGTCAATTGGACCGTATCGACAAAAACATCCTGACGGCGCTGGCGCGGGAGGGGCGGCTTTCCATGGCCGATCTGGCCGAGAAGGTCGGTTTGTCGAAGACACCGGTGCAGGCACGGGTTCGCCGTCTGGAGCGCGACGGCTATATTCGCGGCTATGCCGCGCTGATCGATCACGACCGCATGGGCGAAGGCCATGTGGCCTTCGTGCAGGTGAAGCTTTCCGATACGCGGTCCGCCGCTCTCGATGCCTTCAACAAGGCGGTACTCGGCGTTCCCGAGGTCGAGCAATGCCACATGATCGCGTCGAGCTTCGACTATCTCCTGAAAGTGAGAACGAGGGACATCGCCGCCTACCGACGGGTGCTCGGCGAAAGGATATCCGCCCTGCCCCACGTCGCGCAGACATCGACCTTCGTGGCAATGGAGACGGTGAAGGACAGATAGGCATCCATCTCTCAACCGCCATTGGCCTCTTTCGCGGCGGCGTGTAGAGAAGCCCCTGCAATCGGAATGGGGCAACGGATGAGCGTGAGCGTCGCATCGGTCGGAGAGTGCATGCTGGAGCTTTCCGGCCGTGGCCAGGATTGGCGGATGGGCTTCGCCGGCGACACGTTCAATACGCTGTGGGCCATGCGGGCGCTGCTGCCGGAAAATGCCGTGACCGACTATGTGTCGGCTTTCGGCGACGATCCCTTTTCGCAGGAACAGCGTGCTTTCATGAACGGCAAGGGGATCGGCATTGCCAATAGCCCGGTCATCGCCGGCGCGCGCCCTGGCCTGTACGCGATCACGCTGGAGGGCGCCGAACGCTCGTTCACCTATTGGCGCAACGACGCCGCGGCCAGGTTGCTGGCAAGCGACCCGGAGAGCCTGAAAATGAGCCTTTCCGGCCGTTCCCTCGTCTATTTTTCCGGCATCACGCTCGCCATACTGGAACCGGCGGACAGGCAAAGCCTCCTTGGAACACTGGTCGAGGCACGCAAAGGCGGCGCGCTGATCGCTTTCGATCCCAATTATCGCCCGCGCCTTTGGGCTTCCGCCGAAGACGCGCGTGCGGCCATCAAGCAGGCGCTCAGCCTCACCGACGTTGCTTTGCCGACCTATCCGGACGAGCAGATGCTTTTCGGGGATGCCTCCCCGGACGAAGCCGTGAAAAGGCTGATGGGTCACGGCGTCGAGGAAATCGTCGTCAAGGACGGGTCCGAACCGGCTCATACGGCCTGGAAAGGCGAAACACGCCCGATACCAGCCGTGACGGTCGCAACCCCGGTCGACACGACGGGCGCCGGCGATTCCTTCAACGGGGCCTATCTGGCGGCGCGGCTCCTCGGTTTACCGCCTTTTGAAGCGGCGGCGAAAGCGCATCAGGTCGCCGCGGCCGTCGTGCAAGTGAAAGGCGCGCTC
>SCRB01000008.1 GCA_004299545.1 Rhizobiaceae bacterium | reverse complement strand
GCGCTTCCGCCCGGCGCCTGAGCTCGCGCCGGTTGATGAGGCCGAAGCGCGTCGGCTCCCGACCGAGTTCGATGTTCTGCGCGCCCGTCAGGCGCGAGATCGTCATATTGTGCTGGTGCGCCACCGAGACGCCGGCGGCGACGGCTTCCCGTACCGTGCGATAGGTCTGGCGGCGGCCATCGATCCAGATCGTGCCCGAATCCGCGTCATGGGCGCCGCAGATCACCTTGACGAGCGTCGATTTGCCGGCGCCGTTGGCGCCGAGCAGAGCGAGGATCTCGCCGCGACGAAGCGAAAGGCCGACGTTCTGCAGGACCGGAATCCCGAAGAAGGCCTTCGAAACGTTCTCAACCCTGAGCAATGCTTCTGTCATCTCGCAGCGAATTCGACTGAGATCCGTTGGTTCACACCGACCGGCGGATGCGCGGCAGCCGGCGAGAAGGCGCGCGGTCGCCGCCTCCGCTCCTGCCGCTCCCGGACCGCATCCCGCAGTTCGGGGTAATCCGCCGATCCCGAAGCCTGTGTCGTCAGCCCTTCATGCCGGCGACGACGCGCTCCTGATAGATGTAGTAGAGATCCGTCGCCTGCCACGGTTCTCCGCCTTTCTTCGGCAGGTTGACACCGCTGACGAGCAACGGCGCCGGGAACTCGACGATTGGCACCGGGACCAGCTTCTTGGCATCGCCGCCCTTGCCGACGATCTCGTTGACGAGCCAGCCGCAATAAGCGCCCCAGAGTTCGAAGGCCTGGGCGCAGGTCGACTTCTGCGGCCAGTTGTCGCCGCCATCGCGCATGCGCTGCAACGCGGTCGGATGACCATCCGCGCCGACGACGAAGATCTTGTGCTGAAGCCCTTTGGAAACGATCGCTTCCGAAGCGGCCATCGCCGGTTCGTCCCAGGGGCACCAGATGCAGTCGAGTTCGTCGCCATAGCGGGTGAGCCAGTCGTTGACGATGTTCTGCGTCTTCTCGTAGAAACCCGCATATTGGATGACGCGGGAATCGACCTGCTCGATCCAGGTGTTCTCGGTCAGCAGCGTCTCGAGGACCTTGCCGCGCTTGCGGGTGCCGTGATGGAAATTGGCGATGATCGCAGCGATCTTGGCCTTGTCCTTGCCCGAACCGAGCAAGCGGTCGACCATATACTGAGATTCCGAGCCGCCGATATTGTAATTGTTGCTGGTCAGATCGGCGATCGCCGGCGCCTGCCAGCCTGAATCGATGCTGAAGAACGGGATTTTCGAGTTCTTGACCGATTCGAGGGCGGCATGGGCCGCCGTCAGCGTGCCGAACAGCACGATGATTGCATCCACTTTCGCCGTTACGGCGTCCTGGATCTGGGAAACAAGCTTGCCGGGATCGCCTTTCGCATCGGTGAGGTTGACTTTCCAGCTCTTGTCTACTCCGACCCCCTTCATCCAGGCCTGCATCCCCGCCCACGAGCGCTGATCGGACTGCGCCGACATCTGCTGGCCGAGCACCGCCACGTTCAACGGCTTGTCGGCGGCATGAGCGGGCGTCGAGCCAAGGAGAAATTCGCTCATCTTCGGCATGGTAGCGGCCACCGCCGCGGCCCCACCGATCTTGCCGGTCCAACTGAGGACGTCACGGCGCGACAGCGCGCCTTCTTTCACGGAATCGTTCTTGATGCGCATAGGTTCCTCCCTTTAGGCGACGTCGCTCGCTCTCTTGAGCCTTGATATTTGTTCATCGACTGTACAAAGAGTCAATCGGTTATTTGCTTTTGATCGAATGGCGAACAAATGTTAGAGGTCGGTCGAGGCAGGTGGGCGACGATGAACGATCGCGATCAATCAGAGCACGACATGACGGTCCGGGCGGCCTGGCTCTATTACGTCGTCGAGCGGACACAGAACCAAATTGCCGCCATACTGGGTGTCTCGCGCGTCAAGGTCGCTCGCCTGATCGCCGATGCCAAGGCGAACGGTGTCGTCACCATCGACATCGACCAAAGGCTGTCGGCCATGTGCGGGCTCGAGGAAAAGCTGCGCCAGCGCTTCAACCTGCGCTTTTGTTATGTCACTCCGGCGCTGGCGGCGCAGATTCCTGCCGAGATGCAAGACATGGAAGAGCGGGACGGTCTGGCCAGGCGAAGCGTCGGCATGGCCGCCGCGCAGATGCTGCGCAGCATGCTTTCCCAGAACCACTCCACGGAAAACGTGATCGGCCTTGCCTGGGGGCGCACGATCAGCGCCATGGCGGATGCGTTCCTGCCGCTCAATGCGCCTTCGACACAATTCGTCTCCCTGCTGGGTTCCCTGACGCGTTCGGCATCGGCCAACCCTTTCGATGTCGTGCAGAAGCTTGCTTCAAAGACCGGAGGCCAGGCCAAATACCTACCGGTTCCCTTCATCGCGGACAGCGAGGAGGACCGTGAAGTCTTCATCCAGCAGCGCGTCGTCCAGGACGTGATCAAGACGGCTATGAAGGCAAAGGCGTGTTTCATCAGCCTCGGCGAATGCGATGGCGGCTCGTTTCTTGCCCGCCACGGCTATCTTTCGCAAGGCGACATGGCCAGGTTGCGTGAACTGGGCGCTGTCGGTGATACGCTTGGCTTGTTCTTCGACAGCGATGGCCGATACATCGATTCAACCCTGTGCAGGCGCACGCTGGCGATCGACCTCTCGATGCTCGTCAATAGCGAGATCGTGCTTTTGTCGGCGGGCTTGTCAAAGGTGAGCGCCACCCGGGCGATCCTCAAGGCGGGGTTTATCTCAGGCCTGATCATTGACGGCGACAGTGCACTGAGGCTGGAGGAAAGTTTCGATAAGGACGGGATCGAGGCTATTTGAACCGGACGAGCACCCAGCCAATTCAGCGGCGAACTTGGACACGATGCCGTCGACCTTCTCGGCGACCGTCCAACGTCTAGGACCATTGGGCGATCCAGATGTCGCGGGCGCGTGCGAGATCGTCGGACTCGCCATAACGGAATATATCTCGTG
>SCRB01000831.1 GCA_004299545.1 Rhizobiaceae bacterium | reverse complement strand
TTCGCCTGAAGCGAGATAAAAGAGCACCAGGGTTTATGGAAAACTTGGCCACCGAATCGGAGCTCATTTTCGGACTTGTCGGGCCGCTGGGTACCGATTTAAGCACCGTCGCTCAAGTCCTTAAGGACGCGCTCGCGCAGGTTCGTTACGAATCTGAGGTCTACAGGCTGAGCCGTCTGATGTGGGATTTGCCAAGCGAACCCTGGTCCAACCTGAATGATGGGTATCACGATACGACCATCGACGCCCATATGACGGCCGGCAACAAGCTACGCGAAACACTCAAGCGCAACGACGCCATGGCCATGTTGGGGCTATTGGCCATTCAAACTTTTCGCGGGAAGAGGGCCGCCGACCCCAATCAACCGCTGCCAAGGTTTGCACACATTCTGAATTCGCTGAAGCGGCCCGAAGAAGTGCGTACTCTTCGCCGAATCTACGGGCCCTCCTTCATTGTCCTTGCCGCGTATGCTCCACGCCCAAAGCGTTTGCAGGACTTGGCCAGGAGAATTGCGGAATCGCGTTTCAGCAATCAAAGCGATAAATACGTCATCGAAGCCGAACGCCTGTTGCGGCGCGATGAGTCGGAGATCGGCGATGCGCACGGTCAAAATGTTGAAGAGACCTTTCCAAGTGCAGATATCGTCATCAATACAACCGACCACGTCTCAATGGTCCATTCAGTTCAGCGTGCAATTGAGCTGCTGTTTGGCAATGTGTTTATCACTCCGAATATCGATGAACAGGGTATGTATTTCGCTCAGGCAGCGGCACTGCGCTCGGCCTCACTTGCGCGGCAGGTTGGTGCCGCAATCTGCCGTGAGGATGGATCGGTGGCCGCTATTGGAATGAACGATGTCCCGAAAGCGGGAGGCGGAGCATACTGGAGTTCGGATGAGAACGACGGACGCGACTTCGTTTGGGGCTATGACACCAGCGACCGGATGCGAGAAAATGTATTGGGGGAGATCCTCCAACGATTGAAGGATGGCCAATGGCTCGTCCCCGCAAAGGGGGAAAAACCAGTTCCTGAACTTGTGGCCGAAATGCTGAGGACGGGAGAGCGCCCCATTATGAAGGGCGCACAATTCCTTGCCACGATCGACTATGTTCGCGCGGTTCATGCTGAAATGAGCGCCTTGGCGGATGCGGCCAGGCATGGCATTCCCATTGCCGGATGCACACTGTACACGACGACATTTCCGTGTCACGACTGCGCCAAACACATCATCGCAGCAGGCATCCAACGAGTCGTCTATATTGAGCCGTACCGAAAGAGCCTGGTGCAGGATCTGTATTCGGATTCGGTTGCGGTCGATCCGGCGGATGCACATGCGGACAAAGTTCGATTCGAACCCTTTGTAGGGGTCGCGCCGAGGCGCTACGCTGACCTGTTTGGGCTTTCGACCATCAAACGCAAGGGCAAGGATGGTTCATTACTTCAATGGAGGAGAGCAGACGCAACGCTCAGGCTGCCGGAATACATGCCATCCGACGTAGCGCGAGCAAAAGCTGAAGACCAGGAAAGCAGGGTTTTTTTGATTCAACTCCACAATAAGGGACTCGCCGAGCCAACAGAAGAGGTGTACCAATGACCTTGGAAAAGGGATGGATTAACCGGCAATTCGCACGGATTGAACGGGATGCTCAGAGTTGGCCAGAATGGATGCGCCGCGACGCCGAAATTCGGGCCGCTTCGATCGAGGGATCGGAGCACGAGGCGCGTGCGGAATCGCATCACGGAAGCGATGAGTGTGGCAATAAGCGAAAGCAGGCGGAAGAGACTGCCCGATAAATGATTGATTTCCTCTTGAGTTGCGCTTTTGGGCGGGCCTACCGCACAAAGCATTCAACAATGTTCCTACGTCTCGTAACGAGCGATTGAAAACCAGGAAACAAAGGGCTGCACGACGAGATATTTCTCGCCATGGAGTCCTTTGTTTCCTGCAGCATCTATTCTGAGCTCTACGCCCTCCTCAGATCCTCCGCAATCAGGGTGAACTCGTCCAAGGCTGCTTGCAGGTCTTCTACAATTTCGGCGGCGATGACGTCGGGGGCGGGGAGGTTGGCGGCGTCTTCCAGGCTGTCGTCTTTCAGCCAGAAGATGTCGAGGCTGGCTTTGTCGCGTTTGACCAGGTCGTCGTAGTCGAAGGCGCGGAAGCGGTCTGTCTCCTTGCGTTTGTGACGGTTCTCCGCGTTGTAGCAGGCGACGCAGTCGTCGAGGTGCTCGCGGCGCAATGGGTTCGTTTTCAGCGTGAAGTGCTGGTTGGTGCGAAAATCGTAGATCCACAGCTTCTTCGTCCACGGCTTCTCGCTGGCGGCGCGGCGGTCGAAGAACAGGACGTTGGCCTTGACGCCCTGGGCGTAGAAGATGCCGGTGGGCAGGCGCAGCAGCGTGTGCACATCGCACTCGTGCAACAGGCGGCGGCGGATGGTCTCGCCGGCTCCGCCTTCAAATAGCACGTTGTCGGGCACGACAATAGCGGCACGGCCACCGATCTTCAGGATCGAACGCACGTGCTGCAAGAAGTTCAACTGCTTGTTGCTGGTGGTCGCCCAGAAGTCGTCGCGGAAGACGGTGAGCGTTTCGCGCTGCTCTTCGCCATCCTCGCTGATGAAGGTGATGCTCGACTTCTTCCCGAAGGGAGGGTTGGTCAGCACCACGTCGTACTCGCGGCTGCCCTTGCTGATGAGGGCATCGCCGACGGAGATCGAGTCGTCGCCGCCGATGCCGTGCAGATACAGGTTCATGGCGCAGAGGCGAGCGGCCGCATCGACGATCTCGGTGCCGGAGAGCGCCTTCTCCTTGAGTTCCCGCTTCTGGTCCTTGTCGAGTTTGAAATGCTGGCTGATGTATTCGTGCGCCACCAGCAGGAATCCGCCGGTGCCGCAGGCCGGGTCGTGAATCAACTGGCCGGGCTGCGGACGCATGACTTCGACGATGGCGTGAATCAGCGCGCGCGGGGTGAAGTACTGGCCGGCGCCGCCTTTGACGTCGGCGGCATTCTTTTCGAGCAGGCCTTCGTAGGCATCGCCCTTCACGTCCACGCCCAAGGTCGTCCACTGCTCGCGGCCGATCAGATCGGTCACCAGCCGCTTCAGCTTGGCCGGGTCCTGCACCTTGTTCTGCGCCTTGCGGAAGATGGTGCCCAGCAGCCCCGGCTTTCTGCCGAGTTCGGCGAGGATCCGGCGGTAATGGCGGTCGAGCGGTTCTCCGTCCAACCGCTCCAGGCTCTGCCAGTCCAGATCAGGAGGGATGAGCGGGGCCTTGCTCTTCTGCAGCTTCTGCCGTTCGTCGGCCATCTTCAGGAAGAGCAGGAAGGTGAGTTGCTCCAGGTAGTCCTGATACGAGAGTCCGTCATCGCGCAGGATGTTGCAGTAGTTCCAGAGTTTTTGAACGATCGAGTTCGACGTCATAGGGTCTCGAATGGGGAGTATATGCGTGAGCTGATGGCCGACCGCAACGGGGCTCGCATCCCGCGGGGCGGGATGCGGATTTATTTCTTGGATGCAGTCCAGGGATACGGCCGGGCGAACTGCATGCCCGGCCTATCCCTGGCTACCCGACCAGGCATCCCGCTTCGCGGGATGCCAGGTCGGGTAG
>SCRB01000830.1 GCA_004299545.1 Rhizobiaceae bacterium | reverse complement strand
ATCTCGAGCGAAGACGTGATGATCTCGGCGGCGGGCATGCTCTCCGTCTTCATTCGTGAACCGGAATTCGTCGGCCAGACCAAGGACAGGCTGGCGACCACCGAAGCGCATCGCATCGTCGAGAATGCGCTGAGAGACCCGTTCGATCATTGGCTGGCGGACAATCCGCACGAAGCGACGAAACTGCTCGAATGGGTGATCGCGCGCGCGGACGAGCGCTTGCAGCGACGCCAGGAAAGGGAAGTGTCGCGCAAGAGCGCCGTGCGCAAGTTACGCCTTCCCGGCAAGCTTGCCGACTGTACGCAAAACGCCGCCCAGGGCGCCGAAATCTTCATCGTCGAAGGCGATTCGGCCGGCGGGTCGGCGAAACAGGCGCGCGACCGGCAATCGCAGGCCGTGCTCCCGTTGCGCGGCAAGATCCTCAACGTCGCCAGCGCCGGGCGCGAGAAACTGACGGCCAACCAGCAGATTGCCGACCTGATCCAGGCGCTCGGTTGCGGCACGCGTTCGAAATACCGCGACTCTGATCTTCGCTACGACCGGGTCATCATCATGACCGACGCCGACGTGGACGGCGCCCATATCGCTTCGCTCCTGATCACCTTTTTCTTTCAGGAAATGCCGCAACTCATAGAAGACGGGCATCTATTCCTGGCCGTTCCCCCGCTCTACCGCATCAGCCAGGGCGGCAAGACCATGTATGCACGCGACGACGCGCACAAGGACGAACTCCTGCGCACTGAATTCACCGGGCGCGGCAAGGTGGAAATCGGGCGCTTCAAGGGGCTTGGCGAGATGATGGCCTCACAACTGAAGGAAACCACGATGGACCCGAAGAAGCGCACGCTTTTGCGGGTCGAGGTGATCGATGCGCAGGATACGACCAGATCGACCGTCGATGCCCTCATGGGAACGAAGCCCGAGGCGCGCTTCCATTTCATTCAGGAGCATGCCGAATTCGTCGAGGAACTCGACATATAAGGATCTGAAACCCGCCATGCGGACAGCGTGGGGGCAAGCCGGGTGAACGCACCGGCAAACCGCGAACCGAACCTGATCGGGCATTTCGGCGCGGCGCTCTTTTCGTACAGGCCGAAACGCAGCGACTGGATTTTCGCGATCCGCGCCACCGCTGCCGGTGTGGTGGCGCTTTCCATCGCCTACGCACTGAAACTCGAAAACCCGCAATGGGCGATGCTGACGGTGTTCGTCGTCGTGCAGCCTGTCGCCGGCATGGTCTTCGCCAAGGGCCTTTACAGGCTGCTCGGCACTCTGGCCGGCGCCGCCGGGGCGATCGCCATCAACCTCGTCAGCCATGGTTCCCCGCTGCTTTTCCTCACCCTGCTGGCTTTATGGGTGTGGGCAAGCGCCTTCGGCGCCAGCATGCTGCGTAACCCGGAAGCCTATGGCGCCGCGCTTGCCGGCTATACGGCCGTGATTGTCGGGCTTCCCGCATTCGGCCACGGAGAACTCGTCATCGAGATCGCCTGGGCGAGAACGATCGAGATCATGCTCGGCATCGTCTGCGCCGGGTTGGCGAGCCGCCTGGTCCTTCCCCAATTCGCCCGCGACCAGATGACATCGCGGCTAAAGGGCATCATCCTCGACCTCTCCAGCTACGCGGAAGGCGCCTTCACCGGTGCCGACCGCGCCACCCTCGTCTCGCTCAGCCGCAAACTCATCGGCGAGATCGAGGCGTTGGGGGAAATGCGCGCCTATGTGCGGCTGGAAAGCCCGAGCCTCGCCGCCCACGGGCATTCGGTGCGGCGCACCATCGGCTATCTCCTCTCGCCATTGTCGGCGGCACGGATGCTGCGAAACCATCGTCCGCCGCAGGGCGTGCCACCAACGCCGGCGCGCATCGCCTTGCGCGGCCTCGTCGCCGATCTGCGTGCTGCCGGGCCAGCCGCTTTCGACGACATCGCGCCATGGATCGACCGTTGCAAAAAAATCGCGGCGGATGCACGCGATGCACCGGCAGAACTCGGCAAGGACAATCCCGACCGGATCGGCACCGCTGCCAGGCTCTCGATGGCCGTGGAGTTCGCCGAAATGTTCGCAGGCGTTCTGCGCGGGCTGGAGGCGCTGCGCTCTCCCGGCACAGGGCGTCGGAGAGAACGCTCCCAGCCCGCGCTTCTGGTCCATCGCGACGCGGGCAGCGCATTCCGGAACGGCGTACGCGCGGCAGTCGCCACAACGCTGGTCGCGCTTTTCTGGCTGGAGACGCAATGGGCGGATGCGGCTGGCGTCACCGTCATGGTCGCGGTAGTCTCTATCCTGTTTGCTTCCCGTCCCTCGCCGATCCAGACATCGTTCGGTTTCTTCAAGGGTACGCTTCTGGCAGTCCCCTTCGCCTTCCTCACAGGGCAGATCCTGCTGCCGATGCTGCCTGGATTCGTCTGGTTCGTCATCGTCGTCGCGCCGGTCCTCGTCGTCGCGGCGCTTGCCATGGCCAATCCCCGATGGACGGGAACGGCGACCGCCTTTGCCGTCAATTATCTGGTTTTCCTCAGCCCTCACCAGACGATGGTCTACGCGCCGCAGGCCTTCCTGAACGGAGCGGTTTCGCTGCTGCTCGGCATCCTTCTGGCGATGGGCGTCTTCGCCGTCGTCCTGCCGTCGCGGCCACGGGAAGCCGTGGCAAGGCTTGCGGGCGCTATAAGGGAAGACCTTGTAAGGCTCTGCGTCCATGACCGCATTCCGCGGCGTTCGGCCTTTGAAAGCCTGGCCTACGACCGCATCAACCAGCTGATGCCCTATAACAGGGGCCCCGGCAGCCGAACGGAAGCGATCCTTTCGGGAAGCATTTCCTCCGTCACCGTCGGCCTGGAGATATTGAAGCTGCGCCGCGCCATCGTCACCGATGCCGTTGCCATGGACGTAAAGCGCCTGCTCGGCCGTTTCCTGAAGCGCCTGGCCCGGCTTCTTCTCAAGCCGATCGGAGAACGGCCGGTCATCGATTTCGTCAATGCGACGCGAGACATGGCGGCCAGAATAGCCCACGAGAGCGATTCCGCCGATGTGCTGGACGCAGCCGCCTCCCTCAGGGTCATTGCGGCGGCCGTCGAGGATCACCCGGTCTTTTTCCGCAGGGTAAGGCAGTCCTCCTGACAAAAGGCTGGCAGGATGCTTTCGATATCTTGCGGCAACAGGGAGTCTGCGTCGTGGCGATCGACCATCTGGGCAAAAGCAGAACGGCCGGTATTCTTTGCGTCGTCGCTTCGGCCGCGTTTTTCGCCGCCGC
>SCRB01000829.1 GCA_004299545.1 Rhizobiaceae bacterium | reverse complement strand
ACGGGTGTGTCTGTTACGCGCGACGGCAATCGCATCGTCCTGAACATGCCTTCCAACATCACCTTCCGGACCGACCAGGACGCGATCATGCCGGGCTTCTATCCGACGCTCAATTCGGTCGCGATCGTTCTCAGGAAGTTCAACAGGACGCTGGTCGACGTCGACGGCTATACCGATTCCACCGGCGGCGATTCCTACAATCTGGCGCTGTCGCAGCGACGCGCCCAGTCCGTCGCCTCCTACCTGCAGGCGCAGGGTATCGATGGGCGCCGCTTTGCCATCCAGGGCTTCGGAAAAGCTGATCCCGTCGCGACCAACGCCACGGAGGCAGGCCGCGCGCAGAACAGACGCGTCGAGATTTTCCTGACGCCCATTACCCAAGGCTGATCTGGAAAAGCGCTTCAAATCTCGCCGGCGATCTCGCATTCGGGAATGCCGGCCAGAACCTCACGGAAAAGGCCTTTCTCCAGCATGGCGACGGCGGCCTGCCCGGCAATGGTGATCATTGCTGCCGCCGCGCCTTCGCGCAACGCTGCCTGAAGGGGCAGGCTTCGCATCATGGCGGCGATCGTCGCGCCAGCGAGCGCGTCGCCCGCGCCGGTCGCATCGCTTGTTTCGGCGAGCCGCGGTGGGGTGAGCGAGAAGATATCGCTGGAATGAAAAGCGACGATCGCTCCGCCGCCTGCCGTGATGACGCCGCTCTTCAAGCCCTTTTCCCCGAGTTTGCGGGCGAGGACGGCAGATGGAGTGTCGGCTTGCAGTTCCGCGAGCGCCGCAGCTTCGCGCCGGTTCATGAACAGAACGGAAAGGGCAGGGAGGACGGCTGCGAGCCGGACTGCCTTGGCCGGAGAAATCGCGATGGCGAAGAAAGGTTTGTCCGCTGCCAGGGGCGCGATTCGCGCCAAGGCTGCCTCCGGCAGATTGGCGTCGGCGAGGACGGCGTCGGCGGACCGGATCGTATCGCGGAGGGCGCGGCGCGTGATCTGTCGGACGAAGAAGTCATAAAGGGCCATGTCGGCCAGTCCGGCGATGACCTCGCCGTCGCGATCGACAAGCGCCGTGTAGCTCGGCGTCACCCGGTCGAGGAAGGTCGCGGAAAGGTCGTTTATGCCCGCGGCTTCAATGGCCTGCGCTACGCTTTCTCCCGCGGCGTCGCCGCCGCGCAACGAAACCATCGATCCCGCTACACCACGCTGGACCGCGTTGCGGAGTGCGTTGAAGGCGCCGCCGCCGATCTCCTCGCGCATGGTTCCGGGGTTGGAGGCGCCGGGAATGTAAGGTCCGGCGACCTTGCCGCGCCGATCGACATGCGCGCCGCCAAGCGCGATGAGGACGGGTCTCGTCACCGTCGGCTCCCCGCCTTCGCTCCTGCCGCCACGATTGCTTCGGCGGAAGCGAACGACACGAAATGTCGCGACTCTCGTGAACAGAAAACGAACATGATTTCAATTTCTATTCAAAATCAGCATTATAGCCCCTCTTGCGTAAATGGAACAAAAAGGGTACAAAAACCTTGGGACATCGCCATGTCCAGCCTTCATTGACGCTCAAGGGGTGTATATCATGGCTCAGAACACATTGCGGCTTGTTGAGGACGATTCGGTGGATAAATCAAAGGCTCTGGACGCGGCACTTTCCCAGATCGAGCGAGCCTTCGGCAAGGGCTCGATCATGCGGTTGGGCCAGAACGAGCAGGTTGTGGAGATCGAGACCATACCCACGGGGTCTCTCGGCCTCGACATAGCACTCGGCGTGGGCGGCCTGCCGCGCGGGCGCATTATCGAGATTTACGGCCCGGAAAGCTCGGGCAAGACGACGCTTGCGCTCCATACTGTGGCGGAAGCGCAGAAGCGGGGCGGTATCTGCGCCTTCGTCGATGCGGAACATGCGCTCGATCCGGTCTATGCGCGCAAGCTCGGCGTCGATCTTGAAAACCTCCTGATATCGCAGCCCGACACGGGCGAGCAGGCGCTCGAGATCTGCGATACGCTGGTGCGTTCCGGCGCTATCGACGTCCTCGTCATCGATTCGGTGGCGGCGTTGACGCCGCGC
>SCRB01000828.1 GCA_004299545.1 Rhizobiaceae bacterium | reverse complement strand
AACGCGCGAACCTGGCTCCCGATATTCGCAAGCTTCTCGAAGAAGCGGAGGCCCTGACGCGCGCTAACACCAGCATGAACCTCGTCATCGCCTTCAATTATGGTGGCAGGGACGAGATCGTCAGGGCGGTCCGCCGTCTGGCCGAAGAGGGGCTATCCACGGCCGATATCACCGCGGAAAGCTTTGCAAACCGCCTGGATACCGCGGGCATGCCGGATCCGGACCTCGTCATCCGCACCAGCGGCGAGCAGAGGCTTTCCAATTTCCTGCTGTGGCAGGCGGCCTATGCCGAACTTGTCTTCCTGCCCTGCTACTGGCCTGATTTCAGCGTCGCCGACCTGATCCAGGCGGTCGACGTCTTCGCCGCCAGGGACCGTCGCTTCGGCGGCGTCGCCCAGCGCGATGTCGCTTCATGAGCGAAACCGGACCGGAGCCATTGCCGCCGGATTTGCAATCGCGACGGAAGGGCGGTTTTGCCGATGCCGGCATGCGGGCGCTCTCCGCGCTGGTGCTTGCGGCGGTCGCGATCGCGGCGACATGGATGGGCGGTTTTGCTTTCCGTGTCCTGATCGTCGTGGGGTCGGCCGTCATTTTTGCCGAATGGATAGGCATGGCCCGGAAAGCCGGCCGTTCGCCGCGCTGGCTTGTCCCAGCGCTTGCGCTTGCAGCTCTTGAGCTTTCCCTTTTCACTCAAGACAGCGGCGTCGTCCTGTCGGTCCTTCTGGTCGGGATCGCCTGTAGCTGGGCGACGGGCTTTTTCGCGGGCCGATATCATGCCGGCCTTGCGGCGCTTGCTTACGCAGGTTTTTCCGCGGTTGCCCTGGCATTCCTTCGCGATGACGACAGGGCAGGGCTCTACGCTATCCTCTTTCTCTTCTCGGTCGTGTGGGCGACGGACGTGATGGCTTATTTTTGCGGCCGCCTTTTTGGTGGACCGAAGCTGGCGCCGTCCATTTCGCCGGGCAAGACCTGGAGCGGCGCTATCGGAGGCACGGCAGGCGGCATCGTGGCTGCCTTCGTCTTTCTATTCTGCATCGGCCGGCAACCGACGGTTGGGACCGGGATTGCCGCACTGGCTCTCTCGGTTGTGGGGCAGGTCGGCGACCTCTTCGAATCGGCTGTCAAGCGCCGCTACGGCGTGAAGGATTCCAGCAATCTCATCCCGGGCCACGGAGGCCTGATGGACCGGATCGATGCGCTCGTGGCGGCAGCCTTCACCCTGTACCTCATCGGTGGCATCATGGCGGGCTTCGACCTGCCCGCTCACGGGCTCTTCCGGCCCTGATCGAAGCGATGCACACGATAAGCCCAAGCCCGAGAGGGCCATCGATTCGCCCCGATCGCTGCCATATTGACCCGGCAGCCTCGCCACGAGCGAAAGGAACGATTGATCCATGCTGTCTCTGATTTCCGGCGCGGGCAGCCTTTTTGTCGGCACGATCATTCCTTTCCTGTTCGTGCTGACGGTCGTCGTCTTCATCCATGAAATGGGGCATTACCTCGTGGGCAGGTGGTGCGGCATCGGCGTGAAGGCCTTCTCGATCGGCTTCGGGCCAGAGCTTTTCGGGTTTTACGACCGCAGGGGAACGCGCTGGAAACTCTCCGCGATCCCGCTTGGCGGCTACGTGAAATTCGTCGGCGACATGAGCGCCACGAGCACGCCGGATCCCCAGGAAGTTTCGAACCTGGACGAGGAGGAACTGAAGGTCGCCTTCCATACCCAGGCCTTGTGGAAGCGCGCGGCGACGGTCGCGGCGGGACCTTTCTTCAATTTTCTCCTGACGATCGCCGTTTTCACGGTCATGTTCACCCTCTATGGGCAATATGTCGCGGAACCGATGGTCGCGGAGGTTCGGCCTGGCAGCCCCGCCGCGGAAGCAGGCTTCAAGCCGGGGGACCGCTTCGTCTCCGTGGACGGCACAAAAGTCGATACGTTCGGGGACGTGCAGCGGCTGGTCTCGGACCGGCCCGGCGACAAGCTCGCTTTCGTTGTTCGCCGGGACGGCAAGGATATCACCCTTATGGCCACGCCGCAGGCGACCGAACAGAAGGACGTGCTCGGTAATACGGTCAAGATCGGCATCATCGGCGTCGTCAACGACGAGGCGCTCGGGAAACCGCATCGCGTGACCTACGGTCCGGTCGGGGCGCTCGGGCAAGCGACCATCCAGACGGCGGAAATCATCGGACGGACCGGCCAGTTCCTCCAGCGTTTCGCCGTCGGGCGCGAGGATCGGTGCCAATTGGGTGGCCCCGTGAAGATCGCCGACATGGCGGGTCGGGCCGCCAAACTCGGCTTCGAATGGCTGGTGCAGCTGATGGCGCTCCTGTCGGTGGGCATCGGCGTTCTCAACCTGTTGCCGATACCGCCCCTGGATGGGGGCCATCTCATGTTCTACCTGATCGAAGCCGTCATTCGCCGGCCGGTTTCGGATCGCATCGTGGAACTTGTCTACCGCGCCGGATTCGTGCTTGTTCTGGCATTCATGGGATTCGTATTCTGGAACGACCTGTTCGGGTGCTAGAGCTATTCCAGCAAAAGTATGCAGCGGTTTTGCGTCCGGAATAGCGCAAAACAAAGGTGCCGCGCTTGCGCGAGCCGTAAACGATTGGGGAGGAAATCCTTACCGAAGAAAGCCGTTGGTTGAGACGGCGTTTACCATGACCGGCGATTGGCGTGACGGGAATGCCACGCCACGCGGGTAAGTAAACACAAATTAACCAGAAGCCTTGCGTGTAGGGAAAATCCGGCTAATACGGTATCGAACCGTACCGAATGGCCGGGTTTCTCGCCGTGGGGACTACGAGAAAAGGTAATCACGCCCGATGAAGGCAGCTTCGAAATTCCTGAGCGCCGCTTCCGCGTTTGCTCTATCAGCCGGTCTGGTCGTTCCCGGAACCGTCGTCGTTCAACTTGCCGGCGTAACCGCGGCCGAGGCCGCTGTCGTCAGCCGCATCGAGGTGCGCGGCAACAAGCGCGTCGATGCCGCGACGATCCGCGACTATATGGGCATCAAGCCGGGCAAGTCCTTCAGCAACAGCGACATCAACGAGGCGGTCAAGAAGCTGTTTGCGACCGGGCTGTTCTCCAATGTCCGGATCCATCAGGCCGGCAGCGCCCTTGTCGTCCAGGTCGATGAATATTCGGTGGTCAACCAGGTCATCTTCCAAGGCAACAAGAAGATCAAGGACAACGAACTTCAGCAATATGTGTCGCTGAAGCCGCGCGGAACATTTTCGACCGAGGCGCTGAACCAGAGTGTCGAGACGATCAAGCAGGCCTACGCCCATATCGGTCGCGAGGATGCCGTTGTCACGCCTCAGGTCATCGATCTCGGGGAAAACCGGGTCAATGTCGCTTTCAAGATCGAGGAAGGTGGCAGGACCAAGATCGTCGCCATCGATTTCGTCGGAAATCACGCCTTCAGTGCACGGCGGCTCAAGGATGTGATCTCGACTCACCAGTCGAATTTCCTCTCCTTCCTGTTGCGCAACGACGTCTATGATCCGAACCGCCTCAGCGCGGACGAGGAGAAGCTGCGCCGGTTCTACTACGATCACGGCTATGCGGATTTCCGCGTCATTTCTTCATCCGCGAATCTCGACCAGAGCAAGAACGCCTATACCATCACGTTCACGGTGGACGAGGGGCAGAAATATCGCTTTGGCGATATCGGTGTTGAAAGCAATGTCGAGGGCATCGATTCCAAATCGCTGCAGCCGCTTCTGGATACGCGCAAGGGCTCGACCTACAGCGCCAAGGGTGTCGAAGACAGTATCGTCGCCATCACCAACAAGGTCGCCGGCGAGGGCTACGCCTTTGCGCAGGTCACGCCGCGCGGCAATCGCGACTTCGCCAGCCGCACAATTTCGGTCGTTTACTCGGTCAATCAGGGGCCGCGCGTCTATATCCAGAAGATTCTGATCCGGGGAAATACCCGCACGCGCGATTACGTCATCCGGCGCGAATTCGACATCAACGAAGGCGATGCCTACAATCAGGTCCTCGTCCAGCGCGCGAAGAAGCGGCTCGAAGATCTCGATTATTTCTCGAGCGTGAACATCTCCACCGCGCCGGGCAGCAAGCCGGATCAGGTCATCCTGGTCGTCGATGTCGTGGAAAAGTCCACCGGCCAGTTCACGATCGGCGCTGGCTATTCGACGGGCCAGACCGCGACAACCGGCAAGGGTATCAACCTTTCGGGCGCGATCATCGAGAAGAACTTCCTCGGCCGCGGCCAGTATATCAAGCTGTCCGCGGGCGTCGGCCTGAGTGGGGGGCACAATTACGCGCTGTCCTTCACCGAGCCCTATTTCCTCGGAAGGCGGATTTCGGCGGGCTTCGATCTCTTCCAGAACGAGGTGGATTATACGCATTACCACTCGGAAACCACCGGGGGCACCGTGCGTTTCGGCCTGCCGATCACCGAGCAATTGTCGACGCAGGTAGCGTATAACTTCACGAGCGAGAAGTATAAGCTGGATAATTGCGCTGAAGCGGGCGCCAGCAACCCGTGCGGTATTGCTCCAGCAATTATCGACGCCGTGAACGACAGTCCCTGGACCAAGTCTTCGGTCAGCAACACCATCCTCTACAACACCATCGACGACCTGAAGAACCCGCATGAAGGCATCTATGCGACCTTCTCGCAGGAATATGCCGGGCTTGGCGGCGACGCGAACTTCCTGAAATTCTCGGGCCGCGCCAACTACTACACGACCGTTTCCGACGAAATGGACATCGTTGCGCTGTTCGCCGGCGGCGCGGGCTATATGACCGGGCTGGGCCACGATCTCCGCGTCTTTGATCTGTTCCAGAACGACGATCGGATTATCCGCGGCTTCGAATATAACGGCATCGGCCCCTATGACTCCGTTACGCACGACCATCTGGGCGGCACGACCTATTTTGATGCCACTGCCGAATTGCAGTTCCCGTTGCCCTTTATCCCCTCGGATATTGGGTTACGGGGTGCCGTCTTCGCCGATGCCGCGACGCTTTACGGCAATCCGGTGGACGATCACGGCCAGATGGCGGGCACGTCCATGGCCTGGCGCGCGTCTCTCGGCGCCAGTATCCTGTGGGCTTCTCCCTTCGGTCCGTTGCGCGTGGATTTCGCCGTACCGGTTCTGAAACAGAAGGGCGACAAGGTCCAGAATTTCAATTTCGGTGTCTCGACACGCTTCTGATGCAGCCGGTGTCTCCCGAACCGGTTCACGCTCGGGAGAAAATGTGTAACAACACCCGACCTATGGCCGAACCGGTTTTCTTTGTGCCGTCGAGCACCTACACCGCCGGCGACCTCGCTGCCCTGACGGGCGCGAAGCTCGTCGATTCCGCGCATGCGAACATCAAAATCCTTGGCATTGCCTCTGCCGAATTGGGCGGGGAGGGGATGCTCGTCTATATCGAAGGGAAGCGCAACGAAGCGCTGATCCCGACGCTTAAGGCGGCAGCCCTTTTGTGCAGCCCCAATGTTGCCGCCAAGGCACCGCCCGAACTGGCCGTCCTCGCCTCGGAGAGGCCGCATTACGCCTTCGCGGCGGTGGCGCGTCTGCTTTATCCCACGGCGGCACGGCCCAGCCCGCTGACGCAGGAAAAGGGCATTTCGTCTGCGGCTTTCGTGGAAGATGGCGCCTTTATCGAGGAAGGCGCGATCGTCGAGGCGGGCGCGGTGGTTTGCGCGGGCGCCGCGGTTGGCAGGGGTAGCGTGATCGCGCCACGCGCCGTGGTGGGGCCATTCTGCCAGATCGGCCGGGATTGCTTCGTCGGACCCGGAACGAGCATCCAGGCCGCGCTGGTGGGCAATCGTGTCGTTTTTCATGCCGGCGTGCAAATCGGCCAGGACGGATTCGGCTATGTGCCCGGCAAGAACGGCCCCGAGAAAATCCCGCAAATCGGCCGAGTCATCATCCAGGACGACGTGGAAATCGGCGCCAATACGACCATCGATCGGGGCGGCATGACGGACACTGTCATCGGAGAGGGAACCAAGATCGATAATCTGGTGCA
>SCRB01000827.1 GCA_004299545.1 Rhizobiaceae bacterium | reverse complement strand
AGGCCAAGGGCGGCGACGATCAGCATGGGCACGCCGAGGACCTTTTCGGGCGAACTGAAGCGTTCGATGGCCTCGACGATGATCCATGCGCCGATGAAGAAGATCGCCAGCCCGTTGCTGTAGGCGACGAGCGTCTTCACCCTGTCGAACCCGTAGGTATGGGCAGGTGTCGCCGGTCGGCCCGAAAGATGGAACGCATACCAGGCGAAGCCGAGCGACACGGCGTCGGTGAGCATATGCCCGGCATCGGCGAGGAGCGCCAGGGAGCCGACCAGCCAGCCGGCGACCGCCTCGGCAATCATGAACGCACCCGTCAGCGAGGCCGCGATCAGGACGCGTGTCTTGTCGGTGCCATCATGGACATGGCCTCCGGCGTGGTCATGGCGATGATGGCCGGACACATGGTCATGGTCGTGTCCATGATCGGAATGTCCGTGATGTGAATGGTCGTGCACCATGTTTTTCAAGCCGGAATGCCCGCGCGTATGTCCTCGAGCCGCTCTTTCTGAATGCCCTTCTCGTCAAAATTGGACGGATCGAGCCATTGTTCCAAGGCCTTGCGGTTTCTCGGCCAATCCTTGTCGATCATGGCGAACCAGGCCGTATCCCGGTTCAGACCCTTGATGATCATATGCTGGCGGAAGAGACCTTCAAAGACGAAACCGAAGCGCGCGGCGGCCTTTTTCGATGCCGTGTTGTTGTTGTTGCATTTCCATTCAAAACGGCGATAGCCGAGCTCATCGAAGACATATCGCCCGAAAAGGAACAGGGCTTCCGTCGCGGCCGGCTTGCGTGACATTGCCGGCCCCCAATAGACGTTGCCGATCTCGATCACGCCGTTCTTGGCGTCGATGCGCATGAGCGTCTGGCGTCCGGCGATCTCGCCGCTTGCCTTGTCGATGAGGGTGAAGAAAAGCGGGTCCTCGCTGCGCTCCGCCTTGTCGAGCCAAGGCTGAAAGGCGGCGCGGCTTTCCGGCGGATAATCCGACAATCCGCGAAAACGGATTTCCACGTCGGGAACGCTGGAAATGGCGTAGAGCCCGTCGCCATGATAGGCGGCGTCGAGCGGCTCGATTGTGACAAAACGTCCTTCGAATGTACGGCGGGCCGGAAGTTGACGCGGCGTCCAGTCTTTCAGCGATTCGCTCATCGGTGTCATTCCGTTTGACAAAGCAGAAGAAGGTTCACAAAACCCGTTTGATTGCAATTAGGTCAGGCGGACCGTCAGATGCTCCACACAGTTTCGGCCTTCGATCGCATGGGCGAGGAAAATGCCTTCGCGGTGCTCGCTCGCGCCACGGCGCTCGCCCAGGCGGGACGTGATATCATCAATCTCGGTATCGGTCAGCCGGATTTCCGCACACCCGGCCATATCGTCGAAGCCGCGATCAAGGCGCTGCGCGACGGCCACCACGGCTACACGCCGGCAACCGGCCTGCTCGCCTGCCGCGAAGCCGTGGCGCGTCGGACGCTCGCCATGACGGGCGTCGAGGTTTCGCCCGAAAGCATCATGATCATGCCTGGCGGGAAACCGACGATGTATGCCACGATCATCATGTTCGGCGAACCGGGCGCGGAAATCCTCTACCCTGATCCGGGCTTTCCGATCTACCGCTCGATGATCGAATTCACCGGCGCGACGCCGGTGCCCGTCCCGGTCCGAGAGGAAAACGGCTTCGCCTTCTCGGCGGAGGAAACGCTTTCCCTGATCACGCCGAGGACAAGGCTCCTGATCCTCAACTCTCCCGCCAATCCGACCGGCGGGGTGACGCCGCGCGATGAAATCGCAAAGCTGGTCAAGGGTTTGGAGCGCTTTCCCGATGTCGCCATCCTCTCCGACGAAATCTACGATGTCATGACCTATGACGGCGAAAAGGCCACCTCGCTGCTTGCCTTCCCGGAGATCCGCGACCGCCTGGTCGTGCTGAACGGCTGGTCCAAGACATGGGCGATGACCGGCTGGCGCATGGGCTGGTCGATCTGGCCGGATGGGCTTTACGACAAGGTGCGCAAGCTGGCGGTGAATTGCTGGTCATGCGTCAACGCGCCGAGCCAGTACGCCGGCATCGCCGCAATCGACGGCCCGCAGGACGCGGTCGAGACGATGCTCGACGCCTTCGACCGGCGCCGCAGGATCGTCGTCGAGGGGCTGAACAGGCTTCCCGGCGTGTCCTGCGCCACGCCGAAGGGCGCCTTCTATGCTTTTCCCAATGTCGGTAAGACGGGACGGCCGGCGAAGAAACTTGCCTCGACCCTCCTCGAAAAGGCCGGCGTTGCGCTGATCGGCGGCCCGGATTTCGGCGTCCTCGGAGAAGGCTATCTCAGGCTATCTTACGCCAATTCGGAAGAGAACATTCTCAGGGCAATCGACCGGATCGGCAAATTCCTGGAAACGTAGACGAGTGCGGGGCGGCTCAGCGAGGACGACACGATGCTCTATGCAATCCTGGCCTATCACGTAGAGGAAGAGATAGATCGGAAGAG
>SCRB01000826.1 GCA_004299545.1 Rhizobiaceae bacterium | reverse complement strand
CATCGGCAAGGCGCGTTACGGGCTGATGCTGCGCGAGGACGGCCTCGCCATGGATGACGGCACGACCTGGCGGCTCGGCGAGTACGATTTCCTGATGACGACGACCACCGCCAATGCCGGCAAGGTCATGCAGCATCTCGAATATTTCCTCGACGTCGTCTGGCCGGATCTCAAGGTGCATGTCACCTCCGTCTCCGACCAGTGGGCCGGTGCGGCGGTCGCAGGGCCGAAAGCTCGCGACGTGCTCGCCGCCTGCATCACGGGAACGAAGGTCGACAACGAGACGCTTCCCTTCATGGGCATCGTGCGTGGCTCGATCGACGGCGTGCCGGTCATGATCTGCCGCCTCTCCTTCTCCGGCGAGATGGCCTACGAGGTCTATTGCGGCGCGGGCTACGGATTGCAGGTCTGGGAAGCGCTGGTCGAGGCCGGCAAGCCGTTCGGCATGGTGCCCTACGGCCTTGAGGCGCTCGGCACGCTCCGCATCGAGAAGGGGCACGTCACCGGCGCGGAAATCGACGGCCGCACCACCGCGCGCGACCTTCATCTCGGCTGGCTCCTATCGAAGAAAAAACCGTTCATCGGCTCGGCCATGATGGATCGTGAAGGCCTCGTCGCGGAGACACGGATACAGCTTGTCGGTGTCGTCTCGCTCGACGGGCGTGCGCTGGCCGGCGGCGCGCACATCGTCGAGGACGGCAGCGCCGAGAAGCTCGGCGAATCGATCGGCCACATCACTGCCGCCTGCTATTCGCCGGCGCTGGGCAAATATATCGGGCTGGCCCTGGTGAGAGGCGGCAAGAGCCGCCACGGCAAGCGCGCCATGATCTCCGATCCGCTTCGCGGCCGGTTCGGCCCGGTCGAGATCGTCAATCACATCTTCTTCGATCCCGACGGGAGCCGCATGTATGGCTGAGCAATTGTCGCCTCTGGGCCCGGTCTGGAAGCCGGGATCGCACGGCAACGTCGCAGGCGGCGTCGGCGTCACCATTTCCGAAACGCGGCCGGGTTCGATCGTCGAGGCAGCAGCATGGCATGGCACCGAAAAGAAGCTCATTGCGGCAATCGCACAGGTTGTCGGCCTCGAACTGCCGGACGGTGCCGGCGGCGGTGCATTCAGGAATGGCGCCGGTGCCTTCGGCATCGCGCCCGGCCGCTTTCTCCTCGTCGACCAGGCGGAAGGACTGGCGGAGCGGCTTCTGGAAAGAGTGCCGGTCGATGTCGGATCGGTGGTGGATCTTTCGCATGGCCGCACCGCCATCCGGATCGCCGGACCGGAAGCCGAATGGGTGCTGTCGAAATTCTTCGCCATCGACTTTTCCGAGACGGCCTTTCCGCTCGGTTCAGGCAAGGCGACGATCCACCACGATTTCTTCACGCAGATCCAGCGCGCCATGCCGCAGGCCTTCGATCTCTATGTGTTCCGCTCCTTCGCACGCTCCTTCTGGCAATTGCTCTGCCGTGGGGCGGAGGATGTCGGCTATGAAATCCTGTGACGGGGGAGCGCGCTTTCTGGCATCATCGACCGGCGTCGCTGCTGCTTGAATATCGATAACGGGAAGCGCACGCATTCCCTGTCTTTCAGCTGGCATTGACCGATGCGGCTGCCGAAACCGAACCGGGTTCGCAACGAATGGGCCCACGAGGATCATGAGCTCCGAGGTTTCAGGTCCGGCCGTCGGCATCGGGCAGCCTGCGCCCCCTCCCAGCTTCATGATTCCCGTCACCGTCGCCTGCGGCAACTTCATGACCGGCCTCGACCAGAATGTCGTCGTCACGGCGCTTCCCGGCATCGGCAAAAGCCTCGGCGAGGCGCCGAGCCACCTTGGACTGGTCCTCACCGCCTATGTGATGAGCCTGATCGTCGCGCTGCCCGCGAGCAGTTGGGCGGCCGATCGGCTCGGGCCACGCCGCGCCTATTGCATCGCCGTCGGGGTCTTTGCGCTGGGTTCGGTGCTTTGCGGCTTCGCCGACAGCTTCTGGGCGCTGATCGGGGCGCGCGCGCTTCAGGGGCTCGGCGGCGGGCTGATGGGGACGCTCGGACAGGTCGTGATCCTGCAAAGCTTCCCGCGCGACAGGACGCTCAAGATCAACACCTACATCACGCTCGCCAGCCAGACCGGCCCGATGGTCGGCCCCCTCGTCGGCGGCGCGCTGACCACCTACGTTTCATGGCGCTGGATCTTCTTCATCAACGTGCCGATCGCCTTGTTCGCGGCCCTCAGCGCCGCCCGCCTTTTCCCGAAGCCGGCGAAACCCACCGGGCTGCCTTTCGACCTGCCGGGCTTTCTCCTGATCGGGAGCGGCATGATCCTGCTGGTGCTCGGCATGGATGCGCTGGGCAGCGGCGATGCCGTCGGCTGGATTATCGCAAGCGAGCTTGCCGGCGCCGCCGTCATCCTGGCGCTTGCCGTATCCTACAGCCTGCGCGCCAGCTTTCCGCTGATCGATTTCAGGCTGCTGTCGATCCGGACCTTCCGCATCGCCATGCTGACCGGCGGCGGACTCGATACGATCGGCCTGGGCTCGATCATGTTCCTGCTGCCGCTCCTGCTCCAGATCGGTTTCGGCATGAGCGCCGTCCGCGCCGGCTCCCTCACCTTCCTCGTCGCTTTCGGTTCGATTTCGCTGCGCGCGTTCCTGCCATTGATCCTCAATCGCTTCGGGTTTCGACGCGTGCTTGTCACGAACACACCGATCGCCGCAGCGCTCATCGCCGGTTTCGCGCTTTTCCGCGCCGACATGCCGCTGTGGCTGATGGCTGGCTATATCTTCGTTTTCGGCAGTTTCCGGACGCTGCAATGGGGATCGACGGGCAACCTTTCCTATTCGGACGTGCCTCCCGAGCGGCTCAGCCGTTTCAGCGCGCTTTATTACGTCCTATGGCAACTGGCGGTGACTATCAGCATCGGACAGGCCTCGGCGCTGCTTTCCCTTTTTGCCGGGCCGGGGACGCACGCCCATGCCAGCGATTTCCGCATCGTCTTCGTCATCGAGGGGCTGTTGACGCTCACCGCGCTTCTTGCCTATCGCCGGCTGACGCCGCAGGACGGCATCAACGTCAGCGGCCACAAGCTTGTGGCACCGATGGAATAGGCTTTCACTCCCCGCGGCCGGCTCGACCTCATTTCCAGAACGTCACCCACTCTTCCAGCGGCGCGCGCTCGGTACGCAGATGATTTTCGGGCCGGGACCGATCTTCATAGCCGACCGCCATGCCGCAGACGACGATCTCCTCGTCCGGAATATCGAGGATCGGCCGTATCTGCCTGTGATAGGGCGCGAAAGCCGCCTGTGGACAGGTATCGAGGCCTCGCGCCCGCGCTGCGATCATCACCGACTGCAAGAACATGCCGTGATCGATCCACGATCCTTTGTTGAGCTGGCGGTGAATGGTGAAGATGATGCCGACAGGGGCGCCGAAGAAGATGAAATTGCGGTCGTGCTGCGCGCGCATCTTCTCGACCTCGCGCCGGCCGATGCCGAGCAGCCCATAAAGCCCGAAGCCGATGGTGCGCCGGCGCGACTGGTAAGGCTCGAAGAACTGGTCGGGGTAATATTTGTACTCGTCCCAGACGGCCTTTTCGGCCCGCACGCCCGAATCCAGGATCGCATCGCTCATGCGGCGCTTGGTTTCGCCTGTCGTCACATAAGCCTTCCATGGCTGCATATTGGTGCCTGAAGGGGCACGCGAAGCGACCTCCAGAATGTCACGGATGATGTGTTCATCCACCGGATCGGGCAGGAAGGCGCGAATGGAGCGGCGCGACCTGATCGCCTTGTCGACGATCGCGGCTTCATCTTCCGTCGTCAAATTTTTGCTTTCGCGCGCCAGCATCACCCGTTCCGAGCTTGTTTCACCATGCGCCCCCTCGCATTGCCCCCTTTTGCCAGCGAAAGGCCCGTCAACGCAAGCCATTCCATAAGCCCGCTTATGGTATGAGAATTAACTTGCGCTTTTCATGGCAAAGGGTCAGATGAAATTTCGAGGGAAATTTTCATGGTCACAATGACTGCCACTGTCCGGGACCCTCTTTCCATGGCGCAGCGGGGCTCGAGCGGCACCGTCACCGGCCACGATATCCGTGCGTTGCGCAAGGTTCGCGGAATGACGCTTTCCGAACTGGCGTTACGGCTCGGGCGCTCCGTCGGCTGGCTCAGCCAGGTGGAACGCGGGCTTTCCGTTCCCTCCATCACCGACATCAGGGCCTTCGCCGACGCATTCGGTGTTTCGATCAGCTTCTTCTTCTCCCATGAAGCGGCAAGCGAGGCGGAACAGGGAGTGATCGTGCGTTCCAGCCGCCGCCGCGCGCTCGGCAGTTCCGAATCGGGCCTTGTGGAGGAACTTCTTTCCCCCGACCTCGGTGGCAGTTTCGAGATATTGCGGTCTGTCTTCGCCGCGGGGGCGGCGCTTGAAAAACCGCTTCTGAGGGAGACAGAGGAAGCTGGTTATCTCGTCTCCGGCCTGTTCGAGATCGAGATCGACGGCATCTGGCACTGTCTTGAACCCGGCGACAGTTTCCGTTTCAAGACGAAGCCGTTCCGCTGGAAGAACCCCGGCGCGGAAGACGCGGTGGTCGTCTGGGTCGTCGCCCCGCCGGTTTACTGAGGCCGCAGGTCTACCGAAGGAGAAGAAAATGGCCGAGTTTCCGACAACGGCGCGCGTGGTCATCATCGGTGGCGGGGCAGTCGGCGTTTCCTCCCTCTACCATCTGGCGAAGGCCGGATGGACCGATTGCGTCCTCCTGGAAAAGAACGAGCTGACTTCCGGCTCGACCTGGCATGCGGCGGGCAATGTACCGACTTTTTCCGCCTCCTGGTCGATCATGAACATGCAGCGCTATTCGACCGAGCTTTACCGCGGGCTTGCCGAAGCCGTCGGCTACCCGATGAACTATCATGTCACCGGCTCGCTCAGGCTTGGCCATACGGCCGAGCGCATGCGGGAATTCGAGCGCGTCAGGAGCATGGGCCGCCATCAGGGCATGGCGATCGAACTGGTCGGGCCCGGCGAGGTCAGGAACCGCTACCCCTTCCTCGAAACCCACGACCTGAAGGGCGCGCTCTACGATCCGAGCGACGGCGACATCGATCCGGCGCAGCTGACGCAGGCGTTGGCCAAGGGGGCGCGCGACATGGGCGCCACGATCGTCCGCTTCTGTCCCGTCACTGGCGTGCGCCGCGACAAGGGCGAGTGGGTGATTTCGACGCCGAAGGGCGACATCCGCGCCGACTATGTCGTCAACGCGGCGGGCTACCGCGCCGGCGAGGTGGGCCGGCTCTTCGGCCGGGCTGTCCCGATGATGGTGATGAGCCATCAATACATCCTCTTCGAGGAAATCCCCGAACTGAAGGACTGGTCGGAGAAGTCCGGTCGCAAGCTGCCTCTCCTGCGCGACGTCGATACCTCATGGTATCTCAGGCAGGAAAAATACGGCATGAATCTCGGCCCCTACGAGAAGGGTTGCCGGGCGCACTGGGCGGCGCCCGACGACCCGATGCCGGAGGATTTTTCCTTCCAGCTTTTCCCCGACGACCTCGAACGGCTCGAATCGTATCTGGGCGACGCGGCGGAACGCGTGCCCATCCTCGCCACGGCGGGCGTATCGAAGATCATCAACGGCCCTATCCCCTACGCGCCGGACGGCAACCCTCTGATCGGGCCTATGCCCGGTGTACCGAACGCTTTCGAGGCGTGCGTCTTCACCTTCGGCATTGCGCAGGCCGGCGGCGCGGGAAAGGTGCTGGCCGAATGGGTGACGGAAGGCCGCACCGAATGGGATATGTGGTCTTGCGATCCGCGCCGTTTCACCGCCTTCGCCTCCGTGCCCGACTACGCCGTCGCCAAGGGCATGGAAGTCTACGGCAACGAATATGCGATCCACTTTCCACACCACACATGGCCCGCCGCGCGGAACAGGAAACTCTCCCCCATCCACGACCGCATCAAGGCGCTTGGTGCGCAATTCGGCGCATATAACGGTTGGGAACGCGCCAATTGGTACGCGAAATCCGGCGACGACCTGTCAGATGCCTCGACCCGGACCTTCCGCCGCGACGGCCCGTGGCAAAAGCGCATCCGCGAGGAATGCCTCGCCGTGCGCGACGCCGCCGGCATTCTCGACCTGCCGGGCTTTTCGCGCTTCAGGGTGCAGGGAAAAGGCGCCCGCGACTGGCTTTCGACGCTGATCACCGGCGCTGTACCGAAGCCCGGCCGCGTAGGGCTTGGCTACTTTGCCGACGTGGACGGCCGCGTCGTCACGGAAATGTCGATCATGGCGCTGGACGAGGATTTCTTCTTCCTCATCACTGCCGCGGCGGCCGAGCTGCACGATTTCGAACTTTTGTCGAAGAATCTGCCGCAAAACGCGGAAATTACGCTCAGGAACATGACGGAGGATTTCGCCTGCCAGATCCTGACCGGGCCGAATGTGCGGAAAATCCTCTCCGACGTCAGCGAGGCCGATCTCACACTTCCCTGGCTGTCGCACCAGTCGATCCAGATCGCCGGCAAATGGTGCCAGCTTGTCCGCGTCTCCTTCGCCGGAGAACTCGGCTGGGAAATCCATACCCATGGCGGCGATACGGCAGCGATCTTCGATGCGGTCTGGGAAGCGGGGCAGAAGCACGGATTGAAGCCCTTCGGCATGTTCGCACTCGATTCGCTCAGGCTGGAAAAAGGCTATCGTGCCTGGAAGCAGGACCTCTCCACCGACTACACCATCCTGCAGGCAGGGCTCGAACGCTTCGTCAAATGGGACAAGCCCGCCTTCGTCGGCAAACAGGCGCTGGCCACCGAAAAGCAACGTGGCGTCGAGAAGCGTTTCGTCACGCTCGCCGTCGATGCCGGCGAATGCGATGCTCCTTATATGTCCGCCATTCTGAAGGACGGCGAGATCGTTGGCGAAACGCTGTCAGGAGGCTGGGGACACAGAGTGGACAAATCGCTGGCGCTCGGCATGGTGCGATCCGCGCTCGCCCAGCCCGGAACGGAACTCGAGGTCGAGATCTTCGGAGACAGGCGAAAGGCAATTCTCCAACCCGAACAAGCTGTTTGGGATCCGCGAAACGAGAGATTGAGAAGCTGATGGATATTCCTGCCACCGCCAGCCGCAGCTTTGACGCCTTCCTGTTCGACATGGACGGGACGATCATCAATTCCACCGCCGCCGCCGAAAGGGTCTGGGGCGCATGGGCGCAGCGCCAGAAACTCGACGTCGCGGCCTTTCTGAAGACCATCCACGGCGTCCGCGGTGTCGAAACCATCGAGAAACTCAATCTCCCCGGCATCGACCCGAAAGCCGAGGCGGCTGCCGTGTTGCTGGCGGAGATGGAGGATGTCGAGGGCATCGTGCCGATTGCCGGAGCGGCGTCCTTCCTTGCCTCCCTGCCCGCGAACCGCTGGGGAATCGTGACCTCGGCGCCCCGGCGGCTTGCCGAACACCGGTTGAAGGCGGCGGGACTCCCGCTCCCGCCGATGATGGTCTCGGGCGAAGAGGTCCTGCGCGGCAAGCCGGCGCCGGATTGCTTTCTGCTGGGAGCCGACCGGCTGGGCCAGCCGATCGAAAACTGCCTCGTTTTCGAGGACGCGCCTGCCGGCATCGAGGCAGCCGAAGCTGCCGGCGCCGCCGTCATCGTCATCGGCGCGGCGCATGCCACGCCCTTCGCCACCCGGCATCCGACGATCAGCAGCTATGACCTGTTGCACGCGGAACATGATGCCGGTGGCGGCATCGGCCTTACCTTTTCAGCCAATGCCCTGAATTGAGACGATTCCATGCCTTCGCCGTCCTCGCGTATTTCCGGCATCTCCCCTTCCGGCAAGGACGGATGGGAAGTGCATTTCGCCGCCTACAAGCGCCAAGCGGCCGGCGAAGATATTTTAATGCTCTCTGTCGGCGACCATGATTTTCCGACGCCATCGGCAACGGTCGAGGCGTGCGTCAAAGCCCTCCGCGAAGGGCATCATCACTATACGCCTCTCCCCGGACTGCCGCGCCTGCGGCAAGCCATCGCGCGCCTCTCGACGGAGAGCACCGGTGTCGAAACGACCGCTTCCGAGATCCTTGCCATGTCCGGGGGGCAGTCGGCACTGTTCGCCGCAGCCCATGGCGTTCTCGACCCCGGGGATCATGCCGTCGTCGTCGCTCCCTATTACGCGACCTATCCCGGTACGTTCCGCTCCGCCGGCGCGGCCTTCACCATCCTCGAAGCCAGTGCCGAAGATGGCTTCGAGCCGCGCGCGCAGGCCCTCGAACAGGCCGTGCGTCCGAATACCAGGGCGGTCCTTATCAACACACCGAACAATCCGACCGGCGCCGTCTATTCGCGTGAAACCCTGGAAGGGATCGCCGAAATCTGCTGCCGCCACGATCTGTGGCTCCTGTCCGACGAGGTCTACTGGACGCATTGCGGGATGGACGGCGGCCGCAAACACATCTCCCCGCGCGGCCTTCCCGGCATGAAGGAGCGGACGCTGGTCATCAATTCGCTGTCGAAGAGCCATGGTATGACGGGTTGGCGCATCGGCTGGCTGACGGGGCCGGCGGACTTCATCAGGCTGCTCATCAACCTCAATCTGGTTTCCACTTACGGCCTCAACGATTTCGTCAGCCATGCGGCGATCGCGGCGCTCGAAAACGGCTATGGCGTAACCGAGATCGCCGCCGTCTATAATGCCCGCCGCACCGCCTTCCTTAAGGAGATGCGCGGCCTCAACGAGATCGTGGTGCGAGGCTCCGAAGGCGGCATGTATGTCATGCTCGACATCAGGGCGGTCGATCCCGATTGCGAACGCTTCGCCTGGCGCCTCCTCGATACGGAGAAGGTCGCGGTGATGCCGGGCGCGAGCTTCGGCGAGGCGGCCGCAGGCCACCTGCGCATCAGCCTCTGCCAGCCGGAAGACAAGCTCAGGGACGCGGCGGCTCGGCTGCGCCGTTTCATCGCCACCTATCCCGTGGAGAAGACCGCATGACCACCCTTCCCTCGAAAGCGCGTGTCGTCATTATCGGCGGCGGCGTCTCTGGCTGTTCGCTTGCCTATCACCTGACCAAGCTCGGCTGGACCGACGTTGTCCTGCTGGAGCGCAAGCAACTGACCTGCGGCACGACATGGCATGCGGCCGGCCTCGTCGGCCAGTTGCGCGGCTCGAAGAACATGACCCGGCTGGCGAAATATTCCGCCGATCTCTATGTCAAGCTCGAAGAGGAGACCGGCATTTCGACCGGCATGCGCCAGGTCGGCTCGGTCAGCGTCGCGCTCACCGAGGAACGTAAGCACGAACTCTATCGCCAGGCGACCGTCGCCCGTGCCTTCGCTATCGACGTGCGCGAGATCTCGCCCGCCGAGGCGAAGGAGATGTACCCGCATCTCAACATCGAGGGCGTCGTCGGCGCGGTGCATCTGCCGCTCGACGGCCAATGCGACCCGGC
>SCRB01000825.1 GCA_004299545.1 Rhizobiaceae bacterium | reverse complement strand
TTCGACTGAAAAGGACCTGACACAGCGGTTTTCCGCCACACCCCGACTCGTTTTTCCACCGGAAAAGGACAAGACCGACGGTGAAATCGCGATCGACGCGGCAATCGAACGCGGTGCGACGGCGCTTGTGCTGTGCGGTGCTTTCGGCGGGCGACGAGCCGACCACGCCTTCCTGCACATGGCGCTCGCCTTGCGCCTTGAAGAAGCAGGTCTGCCCGTTCTTCTCACCAGCGGCACGCAGGAAGGGTGGCCGATCGTGGGCGGCCGGAAGGCGGCGTTCGAGCCGTTGCCCGCGGGCACGCTCTTCAGCCTCCTGCCTTTTTCGGAACTGCGCGACCTGACGGTGGAAAGTGCCCGCTGGCCGCTCGACCATGTGAGCGTTCCGTTCGGTTCCTCGCTGACGCTCTCCAATATCGCCCTCGACGGTCTTTCTGTCCGGCTCCGCACGGGACGCGCCTTGCTTCTCGCGCAGATCGACGCCAAATAGCCGCTTTCGCATCAGATTCGGTCCATGGCTCCTCCGCTCCTTCGCCTCGACACTATCAGACTGACTTTCGGCGGGACGCCGCTCCTCGACGGCGCGGCGCTCTCCGTCTCGTCTGGAGACAGGATCGCGCTTGTCGGACGCAACGGATCCGGGAAATCGACGCTGCTGAAGGTAGCCGCCGGCCTGACCGAGCAGCAGGACGGAGAGGTTTTCAGGCAGCCGACAGCGACATTGCGCTACCTGCCGCAGGAGCCGGACATGGAGGGCTTTCCCACCGTGAAAGCCTATGCGGAAGCCGGCCTGGGACCGGGCGACGATCCGCATCGCGTCACCTATCTGCTCGATCATCTCGGCCTGACGGGTGATGAAAGCCCGGCTGCGCTTTCGGGCGGTGAAGCTCGACGCGCCGCACTGGCACGGACGCTCGGCCCCCAGCCGGACGTACTGCTTCTGGACGAACCGACGAACCATCTCGACCTCGCGGCCATCGAATGGCTGGAAGATGAACTTCTCCGCTCTTCCTCCGCAATCGTCCTGATCTCGCACGATCGCCGTTTTCTCGAACGCGTTTCGAAAGCGACGGTCTGGCTCGATCGCGGGTTGACGCGGCGCCTTGATCGCGGCTTCGCCCATTTCGAGGAATGGCGCGACCAGGTGCTTGAGGAGGAGGAGCGCGATCAGCACAAGCTCGGGCGGCAGATCGTGCGCGAGGAACACTGGCTGCGTTATGGCGTCACCGCGCGGCGCAAGCGCAACATGCGCCGGCTTGGCGAGTTGCAGGCGATGCGGCACGAGCTCCGTTCCCACAGGCGTGCCGAGGGCACCGTCAACCTCGCCGCCGCCGATGCGGCGGAGTCCGGCAAGCTCGTGATCGAGGCGAAAGCGATCTCGAAACAGTTCGACGGCAATGCCGTGGTGCGCGATTTCTCGATCCGCGTCAACCGCGGGAACCGTATCGGGCTTGTCGGCCCCAACGGCGCCGGCAAGACGACGCTTCTGAAGATGCTGACCGGCGCGCTTCAGCCGGATTCGGGCACCGTGCGGCTCGGCGTCAATCTCGAGATCGCCGCGCTCGACCAGAAGCGTGCCTTCGACGCGAGCGAGACGCTGGCGCACTACCTGACCGACGGCCGCGGTGACACCCTTCTCGTCAATGGAGAGGAACGCCATGTCGTGTCATGGATGAAGGAATTCCTGTTCAAGCCCGAGCAGGCCCGCACGCCCATAAGCGAACTTTCCGGCGGCGAGCGGGCCCGCCTCATCCTGGCGCGCGTCCTTTCCCGCCCGGCCAACCTTCTCGTCCTTGACGAACCGACCAACGATCTCGACATGGAGACGCTCGATCTGTTGCAGGAGATGGTCGCGGGCTTCGCCGGCACGGTCATCCTTGTCAGCCATGACCGTGATTTCCTCGACCGCACCGTCACGAGCCTCATCGTCCCAGAAGGCGAAGGATCTGGGGGCGACGGGCGCTGGATCGAATATGCCGGCGGCTATACCGACATGCTGGCGCAGCGCGGGAGCCGGAAATTCATGGAGCGCGCGGCGTCGAAAAAGACCGAAAGCGGCGAGGGCAAGCCGGTTGCTCCGGCCGGCCCGCCCCGGCAGGCGGCGAGGAAACTGTCCTACAAGCAGAAATTCGCGCTGGAGACGCTGCCCGGAAGGATCGAAGGCGCTTCCGCCTCTATTGCCATCCTGGAAGCGAAGCTCGCCGATCCCGGCCTCTATCGCCGGGATGCCAAAGCTTTCGGCGAATTGTCAGCGGCGCTCGACAAGGAACGAGTACTGCTCGTCGCGATGGAAGAGGAATGGCTGGAACTCGAAATGCTGAGGGAGGAACTGGAGGGCTGATGCGTGCCCTCCGAGCGCGGGACCGCCGAAAGCGGCAGGTTCCCTTTCACGCCTTCACCTTCTCCATCTTCGGATCGTAGAGAGGGGCGAGCGTCACGCTGCACGGTACGCGCTCGGTAGCGACTTCCAGTTCGTAGCGGCCATCGGTGACGTAGTCCGCCGAAACGCCATGCGGATTGCGCACATAGCCCATGCCGATCGACTTTTGCAGCGTATGGCCGAACCCGGCGGAACTCAGCCAGCCCACCCGCTCGCCGTTGCGGTAGATCGTTTCCCTGCCGAGCAGGATAACCTCCGGATCGGCGACGAAAGTGGCCATCCGCTTCTTCGCGCCGTTCTTGCGCTGGGCTTCGACGGCGGCGCGCCCCTTGAAATCGATGGCCTTCTTCATCTTGACCGCCCAGCCAAGGCCGGCCTCGTCGGGCGTATGGTCCGGCCCGATGTCGGACCCCCAGGCGCGATAGCCCTTTTCGAGGCGCAGCGTCTCGATGGCGCGATAGCCGGCATTGACGAGCCCGTGCCGGGCGCCGGCCTCACGTAGCGCCGCATGGACGGTCGTGGCGCATTCGACGGGCACGTGCAGTTCCCAGCCGAGTTCTCCGACATAGGTGACGCGCAGCGCCGTCACCGGACAGCCGGCGATGCCGATCATCTTCGCCGTGCCGAAAGGGAAGGCTTCATTGGAGAGATCGGCCGAAGTTATGATGCTGAGGATGTCACGCGATCTCGGTCCCATGAGCGACAGGACGGAATTGGATGACGTGATGTCGACCAGTTCGGCCCTCATGCCGCGCGGGATATTGCGAGAAATCCAGTCGAAATCATGCGTGGCGAAGCCGGTACCCGTGACGATGTAATATTCGTCAGGCCTCGTCCGCGCCACGGTCAGGTCGCATTCGATGCCGCCGTGGTCGTTCAGCATCTGGGTATAGACAAGGCTGCCGACCGGCTTGTCGACATCGTTGGCGGCGATCCAGCCGAGCGCGGCGCGGGCGTCGGCGCCCTTGAGGATGAACTTGGCGAAGGAGGTCTGGTCGAAGAGCACTGCGGCCTCGCGGCAGGCCCGATGCTCGCGCCCGACCGCTGCATGCCAGTTCGGGCGCCCGAACTGGCA
>SCRB01000007.1 GCA_004299545.1 Rhizobiaceae bacterium | reverse complement strand
TTCGCAGCACATCGCGGTGCTGCGCCATGCCGGCCTGATCCGCGAGCGGCGCGCCGGCCGGCATATCAATTACAGCGTCGATCCCGATGGACTGCGCCCGCTCTTCGACTGGATCACCCGTTACAAGGCTTTCTGGCCGGCAAGGATCGAGAAACTGCAGGACCTGTTGAAGGAGATGGACCAATGAGCCGGATCGAGGCGGAGGTTTCTGAAGCTGGCGACGTCACGGTCGAGTGCTGGCTCGATGCCTCGCCGGAAAAGGTCTGGCGAGCCTTGACGGTGCCGGAACTCGTGACGAACTGGCTCGGAGCACAAACCGGCAGCGGCAGGGAGAAGGACGGCAGCGTGCCGGTTTACGAGATCGTCGAGGCCGAACCGTTCAGCCATGTTCGCTATCGCTGGCACGGCCACGACGCGAATGAAGCCGACAGCTTCGTAACGTTCGAACTGCTGCCGCGGCAGGGCGGCGGCACATCGTTCAGGCTCGTGCATGCCCGCCAGAGGCCCGCGATCCAGCCTGCCAACGGCAACTCGCCGCCGCTTGCACTGGCGGCCTGACCCAAACGCACTCATTTTATGGAAGGATTTCGCGCATGCGCGACATGATGAATCTCGTCCCCATGGTGGTGGAGCAGTCTTCTCGTGGAGAACGTTCCTTCGACATATTTTCCCGGCTTCTGCGCGAGCGGATCGTCTTTCTGAACGGTGTGGTCGACGACAATTCGGCTTCACTCATCTGTGCGCAGATGCTTTTTCTGGAATCGGAGAACCCGAAGAAGGAAATCCACTTCTACATCAACTCGCCGGGCGGCGTGGTCACGAGCGGCTTCGCCATCTATGACACGATGCAGTTCATCCAGGCTCCGGTGGCGACGCTCTGCCTCGGCACCGCCCGTTCCATGGGATCCTTCCTGCTTATGGCCGGAGAGCGGGGCATGCGCGTGGCGCTGCCCAATGCCAGCGTACTGGTGCACCAGCCCCTGGGCGGCTTCCAGGGGCAGGCCTCGGATATCGAGCGCCACGCCGAGGACATCGTCAAGGTCAAGCGCCGCATGAACGCGCTATACGCCAAACATTGCGGCCGCACGTTAGAAGAAGTCGAGCGCACGCTCGATCGCGATTTCTTCATGACGGCGGAAGAAGCAAGGGATTGGGGTATTGTGGACGAGGTGCGGAGCGAGCGGCGCGAATAATTTGCTGCACTTAACGTCCTGTAGGCGATGGTGTAGGATTACCGCATAATGGAAACACTGTCATGAACGCCATTCGAAAAGTCGATATAGCCCTGCCGGAAGATCTTTTGGACTTGGTTGACCAGGAGATCGCATCGGGACGCTTCGCGACGCGGAGCGAAGTGATAGCTGAAGGGCTGAGAACACTGAAGGCACGGGACGGTGAGGTCGAACACTGGCTTCAAACGGACGTGGCGCGGACCTATGATCAACTCATGAGCGGCCAAGAAGCGACAGCCCCTTTGGACGAAGTCATCGCACGTTTCAGTGATCTAAACCCTTAGTATCGGATAGTGCCGGTG
>SCRB01000824.1 GCA_004299545.1 Rhizobiaceae bacterium | reverse complement strand
CGATTTTCCTGCGGTGACGGAAACGGCAGGCTCGTCCTTTACTCTCGACGTCTCGCTTGCGAACCATGGCGTGCCGCCGAAACGCATCGCGCTCGCCCTTGAAGGGCTGCCGGATGGGTGGACCTATGAATTCGACGGCGACGGCAAGCCGATCAGGGCCGCGATGGTCGGACCGGGCCAGACACGCGACATCACCGTCAAGATCACGCCGGCCAAGGAGGCCGCCAAAAAGGCTTATCAATTGACGCTGACCGGCACGGGTGCCGACGAAAAGCTGTCGCTGCCGCTCGATGTCACGCTCGCCGCTCCGGCTCCCGCCGCGCTGAAGCTCGAAGCCAAGCTTCCGGCGCTCCGCGGTTCGGCCAAATCCAATTTCGACTACGACCTGACCGTCAAGAACGACAGCCCGCAGGACGTGACCGTCAATCTCGCCGCACGCGCGCCGGCCGGCTTCGATACGACCTTCAAGGAGCAATACGGTTCGCAGGAGTTGACCTCGGTTCCGATCAAGGCCAACCAGTCGAAGGATCTGAAGCTGTCGGTCAAGCCACCGCAAGATGTCCCGGCCGGCCAGTACAAGGTTCTCGTCGGTATGAACAGCGGCAAGGCGCAGGCGGAAACGCCCGTCGTGCTCGACATCACCGGCCAGCCGCAACTGGCGCTTGTCGGCCCCGGCGGAATGCTTTCCGGCAGCGCCATCGCCGGCAAGGAGCATACCTTCTCCGTTACCGTGAACAACAATGGCGGCGCCGTCGCCAAGGCCGTCAAACTTTCCGCCGACGCGCCGTCAGGATGGAAAGTGGATTTCGACCCGGCCAAGGTCGACCAGATTCCGCCAGGCGGCAAGGCAAAGGCCGAAATGCGGATCACACCAGCCTCCAATGCCATCGCCGGCGACTATTCGGTCAATGTGGATGCCGACGGAGACGGCGCATCCGACGACCTCAAATTCCGCGTTACGGTCGAAACCTCGACCGCCTGGGGTTTCGCCGGTCTTGGCGTCATCGGCGTCGCCGTTCTCGTGATGGCGGGCGCTGTGACGAGGTATGGCCGCAGATGAGCGATATCGTCATAGAGGCCAGGGGCCTCACGAAGCGCTATGGCGGAACGATTGCCGTCGACGGGCTCGACCTCAACATCGAAGCGGGCGAGGTGTTCGGCCTTCTCGGGCCGAACGGCTCGGGCAAGACGACGACCATCCTCATGCTTCTCGGCCTGACCGAGCCATCATCGGGGACGGTCAGCGTTCTCGGGCACAACCCCTTGCGCGAGCCGCTCATGGTCAAGCGCGAGGTCGGGTACCTGCCCGATGCGATTGGCTTCTATGACCAACTGACCGCGCGCGAGAACCTGCGCTATACGGCCAAGCTCTCCGGCATTCCTGCCGCCGAGCGGGAAAAGCGGATCGGGGAAGCCCTTCAGCGCGTGCGCCTTGCGCATGTCGCGGACCGCAGGGTCAAGACGTTCTCGCGCGGCATGCGCCAGCGGCTCGGCCTTGCCGAACTTGTCGCCAAGGGATCGCGCATCGCCATCCTCGACGAGCCGACATCCGGTCTCGACCCGCAATCGACGCAGGAACTTCTGGAGCTGATTGCGTCCTTCGCCGGGGAAGGCATGACGGTGCTTTTGTCCTCGCATCTTCTCGCCATGGTGCAATCGGTCTGCGACCGGGTGGCTCTTTTCCGCGACGGCAAGGCGGGATTGATCGGCACCGTGCCCGAGATCGCCGGCAAGGTGCTGGGCGGCGTCTATGTCATCGATGTCGAAGCGGAAGGCGCCGACGCAAAGAGCGCCGTGAGCGGCATCGAAGGCGTACGCGGCGTCACGCCACGCAAGGGCGGCGGCATCCAGATCGATGCCGACCGCGATCTACGCGGCGAAGTGGCAGCGGCGATCGTCGCGGCAGGCGGCAGGCTGAAGGGCCTGTCGATGAGCCAGTCCAGCCTTGATGACGTCTATGTCCGCTATTTCAGGACGCAGGAGATGGCCGATGCAGCGTAAAGGCTCCGCCCTCTCGGGCATGTCCACCATCGCGTGGAAGGAGGCGGCGGACCATTTCTCCTCGGCGCGCTTCCATTTCGTCATGCTGCTCGTTCTGCTCACCGCTTTCGGCGGCGTCTATGGCGCGATCGGCGAGATCAAGAATACGATCGGGCAGGACCCCTTCCTGTTCCTGCGCCTTCTCACCACATCGAAACAGCCCGTGCCGTCCTTCGTGGCGTTTCTCGGCTTCATGCTGCCGCTCGTTTCGATCGCGCTCGCCTTCGATGGCATCAACGGCGAATACGGCCGCCGCACGATGAGCCGCATCCTGTCGCAGCCGATCTATCGCGATGCGCTGCTTTTCGGCAAATTCGTCGGCGGCATGATCGTGTTGACGATCTCGCTCCTGACGCTGTGGCTGCTGGTGACGGGGCTTGGCATCCTGACGCTGGGCCTGCCGCCGAGCGGCGAGGAGATCGCGCGCGGGCTCTGCTTCCTCGTCGCGTGCCTCGCCTATGCGGGCGTATGGCTGGCGCTGTCGCTCTTCCTGTCGACCGTCTTCCGGCAGGCGGCGACATCGGCGCTTGCGGCGCTGGCACTGTGGCTCGTCTTCTCGATCTTCTGGGGTATGATCGCCCATGCGCTGACGGCGGCGCTGGCGCCGATCGACCCGACGGACCCGATGACGCTCGTCAACGCCGTCGAATGGCAGACGGGGCTTGCCCGGCTTTCGCCGAATACGCTCTTCAGCGAGACGGCCTCCGCGCTCCTCAACCCGCAGACGCGATCGCTGGGGCTGGTCTTCATCAACCAGCTGGAGGGCGCCATTCCAGGTGCGCCGCTGCCCTTCAGCCAAAGCGCATTGCTGGTCTGGCCGCAGCTTTCCGGCATGGTCGCCGCAATGCTCCTCATCTTCACTGCCGCCTATGTGACCTTCCAGAGGCAGGAAGTGAGGGCATAAGACGTGATCGCCCGGCGCCCGCGCAATTCCAGCAAAAGTGCATCGCGGTTTTGCGTTCGGAATTGCGCTGAAACAAGGCAATAGCCGTAGCGCCATCAAAACAGATCACGTCACAACAAGAGACTGGAGCGGGACCGTTTCCCGCTCCATCTTTTTTGAGGAAAGCAGTTTTGCTTCAGTCAGCATAAATAGCCAATAATGATATGGTTTGATCCTTCGTGCCCGATTGACACCCCCTCGGGCCCTTCGGGCCACCTCGAAGGTGGAGAAAAGCCGCGGCGGCGCCGCTTTTCCCTCACCTGCAAGGCGAGGGTGCCGAGCAAAGCGAGCCGGGTGGGGTGATGTAGGTCTGTCCTCGGCAATGGCCCCCCGCTCAGCTTTCGAGCATCTCCTTCACGCTCGTCGCCAGTTGCTTGAGCGAAAAAGGCTTCGGCAGGAAACCGAATTGCGCGTCGGCGGGCAGGTTCTTGGCAAAGGCATCCTCGGCGTAACCCGAGACGAAGATGAAGCGGATATCGGGTTTCATCTTGCGCAATTCTCCGAGTAGCGTCGGGCCGTCCATTTCGGGCATGACGACATCGGAAACCACGATATCGATCTTGCCGCCAAGTTCCTTGTAAAGGTCAAGCGCTTCGACGCCGGACGACGCCTCATGGACGGTGTAGCCCCGAGACCTCAACGCCCTGACGCCTCCCATCCTGACAGCGTCCTCGTCTTCGACGAGGAGCACGTTGGCCGAACCGGAAAGATCCTGCGCCTCGACAGTCTTTATCACGGCAACAGCCGTTTCGGGCGCGGGGGTGTCGGTCTCGGCGGAAGGCTTCGGCACGTAGCGCGGCAGGAAGATGCGGAAAACCGTGCCTTTGCCGATCTCCGAGTCGCAGAAGATGAAGCCACCTGTCTGCTTGACGATGCCGTAGACCATGGAAAGGCCAAGCCCCGTCCCCTTCCCCACTTCCTTGGTGGTGAAGAACGGCTCGAAAATCTTCTTTATCACCTCCGGCTCCATGCCGGTGCCGGTATCCTCGGCCTCGACCAGCACATAATCGGCGGGCAGGAGTTCGCGCGCGCCATAGGCGGCGCATTCGTCGGCGGCGACATTGCGCGTGCGAAGCGTCAGATCTCCCCCGCCCGGCATGGCGTCACGTGCGTTGGCGGTGAGGTTCATGATCACCCGCTCGAACTGGCCGATATCCGCCTTCACTGGCCATAAATCGCGACCGTGATCGATCTTGAGATGGACCTCGTTGCCGGCAAGGCGCGCAAGCAGCGTCCTCACATCGGCAAGGACGTCAGTGAGGTTGAGAACTTCGGGCCGCAGCGTCTGGCGGCGGGAGAATGCCAGCAACTGGCGCACCAGCGACGCAGCCTTGTTGGCATTCTGCTTGATGTTCATGATGTCCGGGAAGGACGGATCGGAGGGCCGGTGATTGGTGAGCAGGAGGTCCGCCGCCATGATGATCGCCGTCAGCACGTTGTTGAAATCGTGCGCGATGCCGCCGGCGAGTTGGCCGACGGCCTGCATCTTCTGGCTTTGCGCCATCTGCGCCTCGAGCGCCTTCTGCTCCGTCATTTCCACGGCATAGACGATGGCCGCCTCCTCCGCACCTTCGGCGGCGCCGGAATCAGCCACGGCGTTGACATAGAATCGGACATGCCGCTCGGCGTCGTTCGGCAACACGGTGTCGATCGGCTCGATATCGGCCTGATGCTGCTTGGCGCGGTCGAGGGCCTGGGCGAATTGCTGGCGGTCACGCTCTTCGATCACGGTGTCGAGTCGTATGCCGCTGTTGATCGCGTCGTGGTCGATCTCGCTGCCGAAAAGCGACAGGAAAGGCGCGTTGGTGCGCAGGATGCGGCCGTCTGCATCCACACCGGCGATCGCCATCGGCGTGGAGTTGAAGAAACGCGTAAACCGCACTTCCGCGGCCCTCAGGTCGGCGGAGGAATCCTCGCCCTGCATACGGTTCAGAACGATCGTGCGCGTCGATCCGGGCGCTCCTTCCCGCGTCGCCGTCACGCGATGCAGGAATCGGACGGGCAATACCTCGCCGGTGCGGGTAGCGAGATCCAGGTCGATGACGGCGTTGCGGGTGGAACCGGGGTCCGCCTTCACCGCCCTGACCAGCGCCATGCCGTCGCCGGCCACGATCGCCGGCATCGAGGTCGCGCCCGGCGTGAAGCTGGCAAGATCGATGCCGAGCCACTCGGCGAGGGTGGCGTTGATATACGTCACGCGGCCGTCCGGATCGGCGGCAAAAAAACCAGCCGGGGCATGGTCGAGATGGTCGATCGCCTGCTGCAGGTCGAGAAAGAAGCGTTCCTGCTCGGCGCGCTCGCGCGAAATGTCGGCCAATTGCCACGCAAGCAGGGGCTGGCGCCGTCCGGGCACCTGGAAGGCACGCGCCTCGGCGCGATACCAGCACGCGCCTGAAGGCGCTCCGGGCTTCAGGGATTGCGGAAGGCGGAACTCCCCGTCACCCGCCTCGCCATCCCTCAGACCAGCGGCGATCGGTCCGATCACAGGGGAAGCTTCGGGACTGTCGGACAACAGTCCCTCCACCGTTTGCAGATCGGCGGGGGAAGCGGCGCCCGTCATGTTCGCATAGGCCTTGTTGGCATAGACGATGCGTCCCTTGAGATCGGTGACGACAAGCCCGGTCCGCATCGAATCGAGGAAAGCCTTGGAAAGCGCGTCGCCGGTCGCACGCGGGGCGAGTTGCACGAAGCCCATGACGCTGGCGAAAAGATAGCCGATGCCGATCATCGCCAGGATTCCCAGGATTCCGAGCAGGAAGGTATCGCCAAGTCTGGCGCGGAACAGGACGAAGGCGAAGGCAGCGGCGGTAAGGACGACGATAAAGACGACGAGACGTGCAATCACGCCGGGACCCGCCGTCTGGTCGACGATCGGGTCCGGATAGAAATCTCCGCGGGTTTCCCTGGCCATCTTGTCCCCTGCCTTATGCCGCGAAAAGCCGTTTTCCCTGCTTGAATCACATTCTCCCCGCGTGCGAAAGGCCTTGCGGAGAAAAGGCGGGGAAATCACGCTTTCCTGCCGTGATGAAGACGAAATTCATCCCTTATTACGACAAAAGACGATCAGGGTTTTGTGCGAACTTGCGGCCTTCGCCGTGGAAGTTCTAAAGTTCCCTCCCGGCATAGTCCCAGAAAGCGGAGGTTTCCCATGCGGGCTTGGTTGGAAAACATCGCCGGACCGCAATATGCAACGGGGCTGATGTGGACGATTGCCGCACTTGTCCTTCTGGTGATTTTGCTGGTCCTGGCGCGCATCATTCGCAACCTTACGGCAGGCACATTCGTCGCGG
>SCRB01000823.1 GCA_004299545.1 Rhizobiaceae bacterium | reverse complement strand
TCCACATTCTTGTCCTGACGCTTGCGGCGGGAGCGCTGGTCGTCGCCGGCCGCGAACCACCGAAAGAGGAGACTGTCAGCGTGGAGATCGTTCTGGAAGCTCCGGCGAAACCGTTGCCTCCGGCTCAACCGGAGGAGGCGAGCGACGCTGCTGCGGCGCAGAATCCACCGCCGGCCGCGAAGGCAGAAGAGGTCAAAACGCCTCCCGAAGAGCATGAAACCGCGCATGACAGGCCGTCGCCCGAAGCCAAATCCATCGTCGCCACGCCTGTGGAGGAAAAGGCCCCCGTTCAGGTGCCGGTGCCCGATACCGCCCAGCCATTGCCGCCCGAAGACGCGCAAGCCGTCGCCGTCCCGGAACCGAATCGTTCCGCTCTTTCCATCCTCTCCGTTCCTCCCGTCGTTCCGGTTCCGGCCGTGCCGGCGACGCCTTCCGTTTCGCAAAATGCGGCTGAGAAGGTGGAAAGCCCGCGCGAAGCCACGCCTCCAGCGGAATCTCAGGCCAAGCCGGAAAAGGCGCACACGGTGGAGCAGCAGGAGCCGGCCAGAGTACGAGAGCACCGGGCGGCGACGACGGAATCGACAGTCCGCAAGGAAACCCGGAAGGAAAAGGTTCCCACAAAAAGGACCGGAAAGCCCGATGTCCGGCGTGAAAAGACCGAGACAAACCGCAAGGAACAGGACCGGAAAACAGGCGTGAATCGCAATGGCGCCGCGCAGCCGCGGACCGCTGCCACATCGCCCGGCGAAAAGGCGGCTTACGCCCGCAAGTTGCTCACCCATGTGCAGCGCTACAAGCGCTACCCCTTGGCTGCCGAGAGGGCTGGCATAACGGGGGCCGCGCGGCTCTCCATCACCATCGACCGGTCCGGAAGCGTGCGGGGAGCGCGGCTTGTTTCATCGGCCGGGAACGCGCTGCTCGACAAGGAAGCGATGGAGGTGGCGCACCGCGCTTCGCCTTATCCGCCGCCGCCACCCGGTATGGGAGGCTCTACCTTCAGCTTTATCGTCACGTTGCGCTTCTCGAGATGAGACTTCTATCCCATTTAGCGCGGTTCAGCCCTGCATCTCCAGGCGCCTCGCGATCGCGCGCTGAAGATCAGGCGCGGCAGCGACCAGATCGCGCGCGGCTTCCGATTCCGGATGATCGAGAACGCGGCCAGTGGCGCCTTCCTCGACGATTTCACCATCATGCATGACCATCACTTCGTCGGTTATGGCGCGGGCGACAGTGAGGTCGTGCGTGATGAAGAGATAGGCGATGCCGAGCCGCTGGTTGAGATCGGCGAACAGGTCCAGCACCTGCGCCCGGATCGACACGTCGAGGGCCGACACCGGTTCGTCCGCGACGATCAGCCTTGGCCGCGTGATGACGGCGCGGGCGATCGACAGCCGCTGGCGCTGGCCGCCGGAGAATTCGTGCGGATATTTGTTCATGTCGCGCGAGGAAAGCCCGACATCATGCAGCGCGGCAGCCACCCGCTCCCGCTTCTCGGCGGGCGAGGGCTGGTTTCCGAAAAGGTGGAGCGGTTCGGCGACGAGGCGCTCCACCTTGTGACGCGGATCGAACGAGCCATAGGGGTCCTGGAACACGACCTGCATATTGCGCCTGGCAGGACGCAGGGCGGATTCACCCATGCGGCTGATCGGGTCGCCCATGAACCGGATTTCGCCGCCGGTCGGCCGGTCGAGCGCCAGGATCATGCGGGCGAGCGTCGATTTCCCGCAGCCGGAACGTCCGACCAGAGCCACGGACTGCCCCGGGGCCAGCGAGAAGGAAACGCCGTTGACGGCGCGGAAAGGCTCCGCCTTGCTGAAGAGGGAGAGGCGCCGCCCCGGATAGTCGCGCACGACATTATCGAGTTGGAGAAGAGGCTGTGAAAGTGTCGCCGTGACGGGTTTCGCCCGCGCCGGTACGTGCGTCGAGGCTTCGGCCAGTTGCCGCGTATAGGGGTGGACCTGTGCCGATAGCGTCTGTGCCGTCTCGCCTTCCTCCATGACTTCGCCGCGTCGCATGATGGTGATGCGGTCGGCCATATCGGTGACGACGGCCAAATCATGCGAGATCAGCAGGAGGCCCATCCTGTTCTCGTCGACGAGATCGCGCAGAAGTTCGAGAATCTGCTTTTGCAGGACGACATCGAGCGCCGTGGTCGGCTCGTCCGCTATGAGGAGCTTCGGCTTCAGCGCGCAGGCGATGGCGATGACGACGCGCTGGCGCTGGCCGCCGGAAAGCTCGTGCGGGTAGCGCGACAGTGGAAACTTCTCGACCGGCAGTCCGACCCGTTCGAGGATCTTGCGTGCGCGCGCCTCGGCATCGGCGCGGTTGACGCCGGTGTGCAGGCGGATGCCCTCCGCCACCTGTTCGCCGATCGTCTTGACGGGGTTGAGCGCCGTCATCGGTTCCTGGAAGACCATGCCGATCTCGTTGCCGCGCAGCCGGCACATGGCGGCTTCGGGTGCGGCGAGAACGTCGATCCCGTCGAACGTGATGCGCCCTGCCGTGCTGGAGCCGGGCGGCAAAAGTTTCATCACAGCGAGCGAGGTCATCGATTTGCCGGATCCCGATTCGCCGACGAGGCCGACCGTCTGGCCCGCCTCGACGCTGAGATCGACATGCTTGAGGATCGGCGTGCCGTTGATCGACAACGAAAGCTTCTCGATTTCGAGCAGGCTCATGCTTGAGCGCTCCTGCCGGCGAGGCGCGGATCGAGCGCGTCGCGCAGCCCGTCGCCCAGGAGGTTCAGGCCGAGAACGGCGAAAACGATCGCAAGGCCGGGGAAAAGCGCCAGATGCGGCGCTGTCGCCATCAGCGTCTGCGCATCGTTCAGCATGCGGCCCCAGCTCGGGAAAGGGGGCGGCGTGCCGAGCCCGACATAGGACAGGCCGGCTTCGAGCAGGATGCCGAGCGAGAACTGGATGGTCGCCTGCACGATAAGGGTGTTCATGATGTTGGGAAGGACGTGCTCGATCAGGATCAGCGCGGTTCCCTTGCCCGATGCGCGAGAGGCGAGGATGAATTCGCGCGCCAGCACCGACAGCGCGCTTCCCCGCGCCAGCCGCGCGAAGACGGGTATGTTGAAGACGCCGATCGCGATCACCGCGCCGAGCGTTCCCGGGCCGATGATGGCGGCGAGCATGACGGCCGTGATCAGCGCGGGGAAGGCGAAGACGAGATCGTTCATGCGCATCACGATTTCGTCCAGAAGGCCGGATCGCGCGGCGGCGACGAGGCAGATCGG
>SCRB01000822.1 GCA_004299545.1 Rhizobiaceae bacterium | reverse complement strand
GAACGCCTCGACGGGAAATATCCCGCCATCCTTGTGCTTAAGGCAAAGTTTCCGGTCCTTGCCATTCTCGGTCTGCGTCGGGTCCGCGAAAAGTTCCCCCAACCCCCCGGCAGAGCCGATTTCCTCGATCGAGGGATAGCCAACCAGTTCCAGGAAACGCGGATTGGCGTAGTGCAGGATGTCCCCGGCATGGATGAGGACTGGCAAAGGCAAACGCGAAAGAATGGTGGAATAGAGTTCCGGCCGGACATGCGCTGGAAGGAAAAAGGCGGAGGGGGTGTCACCGCCGGCAAGGATACCCGCACGGGCTTTTGGATGCGGCTCGGGAATTTCTGCGGCGGCCGGTGCCTCCGAAACGCCGTCCGGCCCGATGCTTTCGGCATCCGTCGTGCCTCTTGCCGCAGAAGCTCTGGTTTCTTCAACTTCGCGGGTTTCGGCCGCCGCTGCGCTTACATCCGTCTCGGTGGCCGGCTCCGCCGGATTGCCGTCGGTGGCTTCCTGGGGAGATGCTTCCGCCTCGCGAGACGGAACGGGCGTTTCTCCAGGAACTTCCGCCACGGTTTCAGGGGCAACGGTCGCGTCGGTAGTTCGTCCTTCTGCCTCGGAATCGGAAGACGCCGGCGCTTCGTGCGTCACCTCGGTTTTCGCGGCATCGCCTGTCGCGGGTGCGGCGGGTCGTTGCTCTTCCTGACCATGTTTTTCCGGAGCGCTGGCCGCATCTTCCTTTTTCAGCCGGGCGCCGATTTCGCGGAAAGCATGGCGCTCGGCCGAGGAAAGTCCATTTTCGGGAAGGGTCGAGCGGTGTTCCGCAAGCCGTATGATCTTGTCGCTGAAGCGCCGTTCGGGGCCACGTTCGACCGCCAGCGCAGGGGGCTCGCCCTCGAACGGATCATCGAATGAAACGTGAGTTTCAGCGCCATCGGCTTCCGGAGCGTGTGTTTCCGCGCCGCCACCGATCCGCTCACGCATCGACGGCTGCCCGGTCGTCACTTCCCTGCTGTCGTCATTTGCGGGGTGCGGCGCCTTTTCTGGCGCATTTGATTTGCCGGTCTGAGGCGCCGTTCCTGTCGTTCCTGCGGCGAGAGGAACCGTCACGGCCTCGCCGAACCGCGCGACGCCGAAACCACGGAACCCTTCGAACACGCGTTCCCTGCCGTAGATGGGAAGGCCGGCGAGATCCACCGGGACGCGCCACGCCGTTCCCTTCACCGGCCACATGACGGAGTGCCCCGACCACGTGTCTCGGCGCTCCAGAAGCCGCGCGATTTCGCCCTCCTGGTCGAAGCCCAGTGCTGACGCCACCTCGGCGAAGCTTCGTCCGACGATCTCTTCCGCCATGCCGCCGAGGGTGCGGATGAAATCATCGGATATGCTGCTGAACCGGCCATCCGCGTCCGTGCGCCAGACGAATTTCATCGGGCTCGAAGGCAAGCAGGGATCGCTTGGCGGCGACGCTGGCGGTTCCGCCGCTTCACCGGCGGCGCTTTCGCTGCCCGAGCGCGCGGAGGCGTCGGTTGCCACCGTCCCGGCGGCTTCCTTGCGGGTGTCGTCCTCGCCGTCCTTGAAATACCAATGGTCTTCGCCGTCGGCATCTGCGCCGGATTGATTTGTCGCCGCAGCTTTGTCCGCGGTCTCTTCGCGCATGGCGACCGCATCGGCCGGTGGAACGCGCTGTCCTTCCTCCGTCGCAACGGGCGCAAGGCTTTCGGTGGGCACATCGGCAGCGGTTTCGACGATGACCAGAAGGTGAAGAACCGGATCGTCCGTCAGCCGCGCTATCCCGCAGGGAATGCGGTCTGTTCCGACCTCGACGAGCTTCTTCACCAGCCTGTCTTTCTCGCGCCCGACATCGCCGACGAGACCAAGGATCGCCTCATGGTCGAGCCGCGGCTCTGCCGGGTCGCGTGACGCGGCCATAACCCTTCCGTCGGCATCGACGATAGCGGCGATGTAGTCCTCGCTGGCAAAGCCTGAGATCGCCCGTTTCGCCGCCTGCTGTCCCCCCGCTCCTGCCTGAGGTGTGGGCTGGGCGAGAAGAATCGCCGCCTCGCCGTCCGGCAAGGTTATGCCGGAGGCAAGAAAGGCGACGGTGAAGCTTGCCAAGCCCTGGGTGAGGCGCACCGAAACCGGATGGCTGCCCGGAATGTCGGGAAAGCCACGCGTTGCGCGGATTTGCCGTGTCGCCAGCGCGCCGATGTTCGGTGGCGATCCTATTGCCGCCTCCACCGTCGCGTAGCCGAGGAGGGCGGCGCCGGGGCCGTTCGCCCAGGCGATTTCGTCGAGCGTGGATGACAGGATGAGGAGGGAATCGCCGGCCGCAAACCTCTCTCGAACGGGGTCGAGTACGGCGATGTCTATGAATGAATAGCTGTCGGAAGCCATACTTCACCCTGCGCCCGAATTCTGGCTGCCCCGCGGCACGAAGCTGGTTAATGCAACGTTAATATGCGCAACCTTTTCCGCCGTCCACACGCGCCTTGCGGAGAGCCTGCTTTTCGATGAGCGTAGTTAATGGTATTGTGCAATGCAAAAAAATGTTGCAATGCACAAAAACCGGACCTATATAGCTTTCGGGGCGTAGCCAGTTGCAATGCTGCCGGTCCCGGTTATCGGTAGGCAGCCAGATCGAGGTCAATGACATGAGCAAAGTTTCATCCAAGCCTGCTCTCGAGGCAGGGCCGCAGGAATATCCTTCCTTTGACGCCAGCAAGACGGTGGATCAGTTCCGAGTCCTGAGCGAAAAGAGCGTCGAGCAGTCGCGTGAGGCCTATGCCAAGCTGAAGGCCGGTGCGGAAGATGTACAGAAGACGATCGAGACGACCTTCGAGACGGCGAAGACGGCGGGTGCCGATCTTTCGCTGAAGGCGATCGCGGCGTTCCGGGCCAATGCCGAGGCGGATTTTTCCCATCTCGAGGCTCTGGTCGGCGTGAAGTCTCTGTCCGAATGGATCGAGTTGCAGACGTCCTATCTGCGCAAGCGCATGGAGATGGCCGTCCAGCAGACCAAGGAATTGCAGGGCGCCGGTTCGAAGGCAGCGGAAGAAATTTCCAAGCCGGTCAAGGGCGCTTTCGAAAAGGCGTTCAAGGGAATAAAGGCCGCCTGACAAGCGGCGGAAAATTTCAGTAAGGCAATGGGCCGTGCGGGTCGCGCGGCCCATTTTTTTGCCACTCGGATTGATTTGCGGGCTTTTTCTTTCGCGTCGCCATAGGCTATTTGCATCTTGCCGCCGCCTTTTCCTCGGCTCCGCTGACTTCCTTCTTCCGATCCCGTCGCTTTGCCTGCCGCCTCCTTGATCGAGCCGGCCGCCTGTGTGGTTGAGGTCCCTTCGCGCGGTCGATCGGCCATGAGAGGTT
>SCRB01000821.1 GCA_004299545.1 Rhizobiaceae bacterium | reverse complement strand
CGGCGACGGCGCCAACGACCTTGATATGATCAAGCTGGCGGGAACCGGCGTCGCGCTCCACGCCAAGCCGATGGTCGCGGCCGAAGCGCCGATCCGTATCGACCATGGCGATCTGACCGGGCTTCTCTACATACAAGGCTATCGCCAATCCGAATTCGCCTCATGACGCCGATCGGGACGAAACGCCTCCTCATCCGTAACTGGGAGGATCGCGACCGGGACCTTTTCTTCCGCATCAATTCGGATGACCAGGTCATGGCCTTCTTCCCGTTTCGCCGCACGCGGGCGGAATCGGACGCCTTCCTCGACAGGCTGCGCGCTTCGATCGAGCGGGACGGCTTCGGCTTCACCGCGCTTGAAAACCGTGAAACGGGCGCCTGCATGGGTTTCGCCGGCTTGCATCGTAACAGCGTCGTACCGACGCTTCCGCCCGATACGGTCGAAATCGGCTGGCGACTGGCACCTGAATATTGGGGCAAAGGTTATGCGACGGAAGCGGCGAAGGCATTGCTGGCCTTTGGCTTTCAGAAATTTGCCCTCGGCGAGATCGTGTCCTTCGCCGTCTGGAACAATGGTCGCTCGACGGCGGTAATGGAACGGATCGGCATGCGCCGCGATCCGGCCGGCAACTTCGACCATTCGCGCGTTCCCGACACCCATCCCCACCTGAAACGTCACGTCCTTTACCGGATCGGCCACGCCGAATGGCAGGCGCGGCAAGGTAGCAGCGAAGCCCGAACATCCCCATAAACGGCGCTGATTGCGACACCTGCCTTCCAGGTGACAAAGCGCTGCAATTGCTATACATCCTGAATCGTCAGGAGCAGTACGCTCCACCTGTTCGCGGGAGAGAGCCGGTTTTCCGGCCGCCGAAGGGGAAATCGCCCGAAATCTCTCAGGCAAAAGAACCGTGAACGGGAAAAGGACGCTCTGGAAAGTCGGGGGCAACCCCGCGCCGAAGGTGTAAGCGCAACCGACAGGGTTCCGGTCGCGCAAGTCTCTCAGGCTTCCGACAGAGGGGCACGAACTTGCCGCTTCCGCGGCTGGAAACGTGCGACTCTGGAGGCCTCATGGGCGAGACTGGAACGGCGAACAGAACACTTCCATTAGAAGATATGCATAAAGCGGCCGGCGCCCGCTTCGGCGCATTCGCCGGCTGGTCGATGCCGATTACCTACCCGGCGGGCGTGCTGAAGGAACATCTCCACACGCGCGCCCATGTCGGTCTTTTCGACATTTCCCACATGCGGCTTTTCGAAGTGAAAGGCCCGGGCGCGGCAGCCTTCCTTTCCAGACTGTGCCCGCTCGATGCGGCGGACCTCTCCCTGTCGCAATCCAAATACACCTTCTTCCTCACCGAGGAGGCCTGCATCATCGACGATCTGATCGTCACGCGGCTGGCGGACGATCGTTTCATCGTCGTGGCGAATGCCGGCAACGCCGCCGAGGATGAGGCGCATATGCGGCGTTTTCTCGGCGGCTTCGACTGCACGCTGGAACCGCTCGACCGGGTTTTCTTCGCCATCCAGGGACCGGAAGCGGAAGCGGCGCTCGCCAGGGCCGGCATCGACGGCAGCAATCTCGCCTTCATGCACGGCACGGAGCCACAGCCGGGCTGGTTCATGAGCCGTTCGGGCTATACCGGCGAGGACGGGTTCGAAATCGCGCTGGCCGAGCATGACGCGCGGCAATTGGCCGGGAAGCTGCTCGCGGACGAGCGCGTGCAATGGGTCGGGCTCGCCGCGCGCGACAGTCTCAGGCTGGAAGCCGGGCTCTGCCTGCATGGACAGGATATCGATAAGACCACCGATCCCGTCGCCGCCGGCCTGATGTGGGCGATCGCCAAGCCCGTTCGCGAGAAAGGCGGCTTCATCGGCGCCGAGGCGCTGGCAAAAAAAATTGCCGCAGGCGCTTCCGAAAAACGCGTCGGCCTGAAGCCGGAAGGGCGCCAGCCCGTTCGTGCCGGTACGCTTCTGTTCGCCGAAGACGGCTCAGCCGCTGGCGGTGTCACCTCGGGCGGCTTCGGTCCTTCCGCCGGCCATCCCGTCGCCATGGGCTATGTCAGGACCGCCCTCGCCCGGCCCGGCACGCACCTGATAGCGGAAGTGCGCGGCACCAAGGTCCCTGTTACCATTTCCTCTCTTCCCTTTACGCCTCATCGTTACCGCAAAGGATGATCCATATGGCAACGACCTATTTCACCGAAGATCACGAATGGCTCAGCGTCGATGGCGGTGTCGCGACCGTCGGCATCACCGATTATGCGCAGGAACAGCTGGGCGATCTCGTCTTCGTCGAGTTGCCGGAAAAGGGCCGCTCGCTTGCGAAGGGGGACGCGGCCGTCGTGGTCGAATCGGTCAAGGCCGCCTCGGACGTCTATGCGCCGGTCGATGGCGAAATCACCGATGTGAACGAGACGCTGTCAAGCGAGCCGGCGCTGGTCAACACTTCCCCGACCGAAAACGGCTGGCTTTGGAAGATGCGGCTTTCCGACGAAGGCCAGTTGGCCGGGCTCATGGACGAAGCCGCCTACAAGAAACTCATCAGCTGAGAGACCGTCATGACTTCCCCGATTTCCCCGTTCTCGGCGCGCCATATCGGCCCTTCCGCCATAGACCAGCGAGCCATGCTCGCCGCGATCGGCCTGCCCTCCATCGAGACGCTCATCTCGCAAGCAGTGCCGAAATCGATCCGGCTTAACCGCGCGCTCGACCTGCCGGCGCAGGCCAGCGAAGCGGAAGCGCTGGCGGAGCTTTCGGGGATCATGAGCCGGAACAAAGTCCTGAAAAGCTTTCTCGGGCAGGGTTATCATGGCACGCTCGTGCCGCCGGTGATCCAGCGCAACCTGTTCGAGAATCCGGCCTGGTACACCGCCTACACGCCTTATCAGGCGGAGATCAGCCAGGGACGGCTCGAAATGCTCTTCCATTTCCAGACGCTCGTCACCGAACTGACCGGCCTGCCGATCGCGTCGGCCTCGCTTCTCGACGAAGCGACCGCCGTGGCGGAGGCGGTCGGCATCGCCTATCGCCATCACCGCGAGAAGCGCAGCCGCGTCGTTCTGGCCGGCGCACTCCACCCACAAGTGCTGGACGTCGCGCGTACGCGGGCGGAAACGCTCGGCATCAGCATTGAAGAGGGTGCGGTCGAGGCCGAGACGGCGGCGTTAATCGTGCCATGGCCGGACACCTTCGGCGTCTATCACGATCATGCCGAAACGATCCGCCAGGCGAAGGAGGCCGATGCCATCGTCATTTTCGTTGCCGACCCTCTGGCGCTGACGCTGACAGAGCCGCCCGCCGCGCTCGGAGCGGAGATCGCGGTCGGCTCGATGCAGCGCTTCGGCGTGCCGATGGGCTTCGGCGGTCCGCATGCGGCCTATTGCGCCGTCTCCGACCGGCTGACGCGGCTGATGCCGGGCCGGCTCGTCGGCCAGTCCGTCGATACGAAAGGCCGTCCCGCCTATCGGCTGGCGCTGCAAACGCGCGAACAGCATATCCGCCGTGAGAAGGCGACTTCCAATATCTGCACCGCGCAGGCGCTTCTCGCCAATATGGCAGCGGCTTACGCGATCTGGCACGGGCCGGAGGGCTTGCAGGCGGTCGCAAGCCACGCCCACAGCCTTGCGGACCGGCTGGCGGAGGGCCTGAAAACCGGCGGCCTGGAGGTCATCGGCAGGCGCCGTTTCGATACCGTTCTTGTCGATGCAAACGGAAAAGCGGCTTCGGTCGCGGCGAAAGCCGAGGAAAAGGGCCTGTTTCTGCGTGTCGTGGAAGGCGGGCGGATCGGCATCACTTTCGATGAAACCTCGACCGAAGCCGATCTGGAGATGATCGCGTCGCTCTTCGGCGCCACCGTTCCGGCAAAGGCGGAAAGCACCCTGCCCGGCAAGCAGCGCGACAAAAGTTTCATGACGCAGCCGGTCTTCCACGAGAACCGTTCCGAGACGGAGATGATGCGCTTCCTGCGCCGGCTCTCCGACAAGGACCTTGCGCTCGACCGCGCCATGATCCCGCTCGGCTCCTGCACGATGAAGCTCAACGCCGCCGCCGAGATGATGCCGGTCAGTTGGCCTTCCGTCGCCAACCTGCATCCCTTCGCGCCTGAGGCGCATACCAAAGGCTACCGCGCGA
>SCRB01000079.1 GCA_004299545.1 Rhizobiaceae bacterium | reverse complement strand
CAAGATCGTCGATAGACTGGGCGCCTTTCCGCTGCCGGTCGAAGTCGTTCAATTCGCTTGGAAACAGACGGAACGGATGGTCGCGGCGACACTGTCCGACAACCGCGTCAAGGGCGCGGCGATCGAGCGGCGCATGCGCGACGGCCAGCCCGTGGTCACGGACAGCGGCAATTTCATCCTCGATTGCCGCTGCGGCGTCGTCGCCTCGCCAGCGAAGCTTGAGATCGAACTCAACCGCATCCCCGGCGTGGTGGAGAATGGGCTGTTCACGCGGGAAGCTTGCGGCATGGTTGTCGGCCGCTTCGACGGTACTGCCTATGTGAAAATGCGCAGGAAATAGTAAAACACATATAATCGCAAAATTTTGTGCGGCGCGTTATCCGCGCGGCGCCGGTACGGGGGTTTTGTCGATCTGCCGTCTGTTGATGACATAAGATACTGTGTAGAAAGCGTTTCTAGAGAAATTTCACACTATCCGGCGATTGCCGCTTTCATCATGACGCCATGCCGGAATCGTGCGATGGGGGCTTGAAGATGGTGGCATGATATAGTATTGCTAGATATGTCATTTCCTGGAGGAAGCAAATGGACGGTATGGATGGATTGACGCGTCGGGGCTTGCTCAAGGCTGGCGGCGTGTTGGGAGCGGCGGTCGGCGCCAGCACATTACTCGGACGTTCCGCCTGGGCGGATGCTGGGTTCATTCCCTACAGCAACAAGAGCCTCGACTATTATTTCTTCGTCATTCAGGAAGAGGCCGTGAAGCGGGCGGATAAGGCGCACAATATGCGCTTCCAGGCTACCAACGCCAGTTTCGACAACACCAAGCAGCTTCAGCAATGGCAAAGCCTGATGCTGAGCCAGCCTTCGGCGATCGTTTCCGATCCGATCGATAGCCAGGCGATCGCGTCGGCGATCCGGCGCTACAATCGGAAGAAAATCCCTGTCGGCATCATCGACACACCCGCCGACGGTGGCGATGTTGCTATCACCGTCAGCTTCGACAACAAGCTCGGCGGCGTCATGGCTGCTGAAGAGATCGTCAAGCGCCTTGTCAAGAAATACGGCAAGCCGAAAGGCACGGTGCTGAACTGCTATGGAGCATTGCAGAGCGTTGCCTGGCGGCAGCGCAAGGAAGGGATGGACGGGGTATTCGCCAAATATCCCGACATCAAATATCTGGCGCGCCCGACCGAAGGTGCGCTCGAAAAAATGTTGTCTGTCACCCTTTCGACTTTGTCGGAGTTTCCGGATCTCGACGCGGTCCACTCGCCCAGCGATTCTCCCTCGCGCGGCATCGTCACAGCCCTCCAGCAGAAAAATCGCTGGAAGAAGGCAGATGAGGAGGGCCACGTCATCTTCGTGAATATCGACGGCGAACCAATAGCTCTGAAATGGATCCAGGACGGTTATATGGACGCCGACGTCTCGCAGGATCCGATTGCGTATGGCGAGATCGCGGTGGACATGCTGGTCAAGCATTCGATGAAAGGCGAGGCCGTCCCGACCGGCTCGTACGAGAACAAGAAATATTTTTGGGAGAAAGGGGAGATCGTGGCCGGAAAGACCGGACCGACCCTGATCATTCCGCCTTTTGTGATCGATAAGGAAAACGCCGGCGACAAGCGCCATTGGGGCTATATTGCGGAGAAGGTATGGGGCGTACCCTACACCTGATAGCTGATATTCATCGGCAGATGACGTCGATCGCGCCGCGCCGGCAATTCAACGGCACGGCGGGTTCGTGACGGTCGCTCCTGTCGCTTGGCACCGTGGGAGTTTGCTTTGGCGGCAACGTCAACCATCATGCCTGATCAGGATTCCTTCATCCTGAAAGTCGAAAACCTGAGCAAGCGCTATGGCCATACCGTTGCCTTGCGCGACGTTTCGCTCGGCATACGCCGCGGCACCATTCACGGCCTGCTGGGTGAGAACGGCGCGGGCAAGTCTACGCTGGTGTCGCTGATCTCGGGTCAGCGCGAGCCCACTTCCGGCACGATCCGCCTCGATGGAAAGCCCATCGCGAATGTTGACGTCAAGGAGATGGAGAAGGCCGGCGTCTTCCTGGTGACGCAGGAGCCGATGATCGTCGATTACCTGACGGCGGCCGAAAACCTCATGCTCGGTGTCTGGCCCACTTCGGGTGGGTTCGTGAAATGGCGCAAGCTGCGCGCTGACGCCGCGCGCATGTTGGAGGGAACCAGCATCGATCCCCAGGCGCTCGCCGGCAAGCTCGACGCCGTCTCGCGGCGCAAGCTCAATATTCTGCGCGCCATGTTCAGCGGCGGCAAGGTCATCATCCTGGATGAACCCACCGCCGCGCTGACAGTCGAGGACCGCGCGCACCTGTTTGCCTTCATGCGCGATCTGAAGGCGCGGGGAGTGACCTTCATCTTTATCTCGCATTACAATGACGAGATCCTGGAAATTTGCGACGGGTGTTCGGTTTTGCGCGACGGCGTACTTGCGGGCGGAGTGGAAGACGTCGGCAAGCTGACCTCGGAGCAACTCTCCGAACTCGTCCTCGGCCGGGATCTGGTCCTGTTCGAGCGCGAACGGCGGGAATTCGCCGATACCGCGCCGGCCGTCCGGCTGCGCGAGGTGGTCGCCGAGGGTGTCAATCTCCAGGCGCTCGATCTCCATGCCGGAGAGATTGTCGGCTTCACCGGCCTTCCGGGCGCGGGCGCCAAGGAACTGGCGCGTGCGATATTCGGCCTTATCCCGACCCGCTCGGGGACGATTGCCTTCGGCAACGATGTGCCCCGCGACCTGCCTGCCTCTCCCAGCGATGCCTTCGATGCCGGCATAGCGTTCCTGTCGGATGATCGCCGTCGCGACGGCCTCGTCGGCCACATGACCATCGGAGAGAACATTTCCCTCTCCTCGCTTTCGGCGGTGGCCCGCTCCGGTTTTCTCAGTGCCGAGGCGGAGAAGAGCTTGGCGGACCGCTATTTCAAGGCCATGGATATCAAGGCTTCTGGTGCATCGACGGTAGTCGACACGCTGATTGGTGGCAATCAGCAGAAGGTCTGTCTGGGGCGGGTGCTTGCCACCGAACCGCGCCTGCTTATCCTCGATGAGCCGACGCGCGGCATCGATATCGGCGTAAAGCAGGATGTGCTGCGCATCATCGACGAACTGAGCCATGGCGGCGTTTCCGTCATCATCGTCTCCACCGATACGGACGAGATCGTACGCGCCGTCGATCGCGTCTGCATTTTTGATGGCGGGACCATTCGCGAAGAAATATCAGGCGTATCCATCTCGGGCGAGCGCCTGCGAGAGGGCATCGCTTCCAATGCCTGAAAGGCTCTAAAGGAGGAACCGATGAGTGAGGGCACCTCCGCGCTTGCGCGACCAGCCTCGCCACCCGTGCCGAAGAGGAAACGGACGTTTGCCTTCGGATGGGTGTTGCACAACGTCGTGTGGATCTGGCTTGTTGCTCTCGTAATCATTTTCGGCCTGTTCAACGAGTTCTTCTTCACCACCTCGAATCTGCAGAACATTATGGTGCAGGCTACCGTACTTGGCACGATTGGCCTCGCAGTGGCCCTGCCCCTGCTCGTTGCCGAGATCGATTTGTCGCTGCCGGCCAATCTCGGCTTCTCCTCCGCCATCGGCGCAATGGCCTATTCCGGCCTCGGCTTGGCCTGGCCGCTCGCGATGCTGATCGGCGTAGCCGTGGCGACGCTGATCGGCTTCTTCAACGGCCTGTGCATCACCAAGCTTCGCATGGTGTCCCTGATCCAGACGCTGTCGATGATGATCATTCTGGAAGGCGCGCTGCTTGCGCTGACGCAAGGGCGCACCATCACCAATCTTCCCGATGGCTATGTCTGGATCGGTCAGGCGGCCATCGGCGGCTGGCCGGTTATGCCGATCATCTTCGTGATCGCTCTGATCGGCGTGTCCGTATTGTTGCGCAAAACGGTGCTCGGACGCAGCATCTATGCCGTCGGCGGCAACCCGATCGCCTCTGGCGCCGCCGGAATCCGCGTCGATCGCATCAAGATCATCACTTTTACTATCGCAGGTTTCCTGGCAGGCGTTACCGGTTTCCTCCTCGCG
>SCRB01000820.1 GCA_004299545.1 Rhizobiaceae bacterium | reverse complement strand
CCGCAACGAGCAGGAGAACCTTGCCTTCCTGCTCGAGGAGGTGGAAGCGGCGCTCGCCGGGCGCTCGTTCGAGATCATCGTGGTGGACGACGGATCGACGGACGGCACGCGCGACGCCGTGACGAAGCGCATGAAGGTTCCCGATTCATCCGTTCGGCTCGTCGTGCATAACCGCCCCGCCGGGCAGTCGGCAGCGGTGCGCTCCGGTGTCTTCGCTGCCCATGGCGAGATTGCCACAACGATCGATGGCGACGGCCAGAACGATCCCATCTATATCCCGAAACTGGTGGACGCGCTTTGCGCCGCAGGCCCGAAGGCCGGCATCGCCGCGGGGCAGCGCCTGAAGCGCACGGACACGAAGCTGAAGCAGTTCTCCTCGCGCTTCGCCAATGGCCTGAGGGAAAGAGTCCTGCATGACGGCACGCGCGATTCCGGCTGCGGCCTGAAGGCGCTTCCCGTCGCCCTTTTCCGCCAATTGCCCTATTTCGACGGCTGGCACCGCTATTTGCCGGCGCTGGTGCTGCGTGAAGGGTTTTCGGTTGTCCATATCGATGTGGTCGACCGTCAGCGCCGCCACGGCAAGTCCAATTACGGCATTCTCGACCGTGGCCTGCGCGGCGTCCTCGACCTTTTCGGAGTCTGGTGGCTGAGGCGGCGGCGCAAGACCGTGCCAACTGTCGAGGAGGTGCGCCCATGACCGATACCATCACCCATCTCGCCGACTGGTTCTACCGGGTCTTCATCCTGCAATTCAACGCATGGATCCTGCTCGGCTTCATCGCGCAGGCCTTCTTCACCATGCGCTTCCTCGTGCAGTGGATTGCATCCGAACGGGCGAAGCGTTCCGTCGTCCCGGTCGCTTTCTGGTTTTTTTCGCTAGGCGGCGGGGCGCTTCTCTTCCTCTACGCGATCAAGCGGCAGGACCCCGTCTTCATCGCGGGCCAGGGCCTCGGTCTCGTCATCTACATCCGCAATCTGTGGCTGATTGCCAATGAACGCCGCTCTTCCATGAACAAGATGGACTGACCCGATGGATGCGGCGCTGCGTTCCCCATCCTTGGAAACCGGGCGACGCGGTCTTGGCATCGCGCGCTATGCCCTTCTTTTTCTCGTCTGCCTTTTCGCCTTCCTGCCGGGCATCTCGACACTGCCGCCGACGGACCGCGACGAATCGCGCTTCGTCCAATCGACCAAGCAGATGGTCGAGACCGGCAATTACGTCGATATCCGCCTGCAAGACGAAACGCGTTACAAGAAGCCGGTCGGCATCTATTGGCTGCAATCGGCCGCCGTTCTCCTGAGCGGCGACGGTTCGGCGGCGCCGATCTGGGTCTATCGCCTGATCTCGGTCCTCGGCGGCACGCTCGCCGTCCTCGTCACGGGCTGGCTCGGCAACCGCATGTTCGGACGCGAAGCCGGACTGATCGCCGGGATCGCGCTTGCCGGCATCGTCATGCTGGGCTTCGAGGCGCGCATTGCCAAGACAGACGCGATGCTTTGCGCCACGGCGCTGTTCGCGCAAGCCGCTTTGGCCGACATCTACCTCCGGCACCGGGAGGGCCGCGCCGCCGCGCGCGCTTCGCCCTGGGTGTTCTGGGCGGCGCAGGCAGCGGCGATCCTTATCAAGGGGCCGGTCGTGCCGCTGGTCAGCCTGCTCACCGTTCTTGCCCTTGTCGGCTTCGACAGGGATCGGGGCTGGCTGAAAAACCTGAAGGCGCTTCGCGGCATCCTGCTTGCCATCCTCATCACCGCGCCATGGCTGGTCCTGATCACGTTGAAAAGCGGCGCCGCCTTCTGGCAGCAATCCGTCGGCAAGGACCTTCTCGGCAAGGTCGGCGGCGCGCAGGAATCGCACGGCGCGCCGCCTGGCTTCTATGCGCTGATCTACGTGCTTTTCTTCTGGCCTTTCGCCTATGCGGCGCTCGAATCCGGACTGAAAGCGCTCTCCCGCTTCCGCACGGATCCGCGGCTTCTCTTCTGCCTTGCCTGGTACATCCCTTACTGGCTCGTCATCGAATTGATTCCGACCAAGCTGCCGCACTACATCCTGCCGGCCTATCCGGCCTCCATCCTGCTGATGGCGTGGATGCTGACGGATAAGGATGCGACGGCCATCGAATTCAGCCGCTGGCAGGTTTGGCTGCGGTGGATCACGCTGGCCGGCTTCGCGCTGGTCACGGTGTTGCTTGCCGCCGCTGCGGCCGGCATCACGCCGTATCTGACGAAGACCGTCTCGTGGTGGGGCATCATGGCGGCCGCGCTCGCGCTCCTTGCGGGTTGGCTGGGTTCAGGTGTGAAACCCGCCCTGCCACCCTTGCCGCGTATCTTCCTCGCGACTGTATGCTCGGCCGGCGCCTTTGCCCTGCTGACGACCTTCGTCCTGCCGGGGGTCAAGCCGATCTGGCTGAGCCCCCAGATCGTGGCTGATTTCGAAGCTGCAAAACCCTGCCCGACCTCGCGGCTGGCCTCTGCCGGCTATGCCGAGCCGAGCCTCGTCTTTCTGGCCGGAACCGACACGCTCCTGACCGATGCCAAGGGAGCTGCCGACGCGATGGCGTCCGACAAATGCACCGTCGCCCTGGTCGCAAGCCGCTCCGTCGATGCCTTCCTGAAGGCCCTGCCCGGGGGACGGACAGGTCTCGACGAGGTCGGCACCGTCAAGGGCGTCAATTATTCGAAAGGCGCGGAAAAGCTCTTCATCCTGTTCCGGCGCAAGGGATGAGCGCCTGCACGACCCTCTATCTGCCGTGCTTTTTCAGCCAGGCTTTCATCCCCGCGATCTCGTGCTCCTGCGCCATGATGATATCCCGAGCGAGTTTCCGCATTTCCGGATCCTTACCGTAGCGCAATTCCACCTTCGCCATGTCGATGGCGCCCTGGTGATGCGGTATCATTCCCTTGACGAAATCGACATCGGCATTGCCGGAATAGTCGATCATCATCCCCTTGTGCATTTTGCTCATCGCATTTTCGAACGCCTTGTCGGTGGCCGACATGCCCATCTTCATGCCGTGTTCGGCCGCCGACGCTGCCGAAACGGCGGTAAGGGCACACATCAATCCCGCGAAAATCATTTGTCGCATTCCAAACCCTCTTCGCTTGCATTCCCCGCGAAAATCCGGGGCAGGCACAAGGGATAACGGTTCCAGCAAGTGGAAGGTCAAGACCGGTGGGACGGGAAACGAACCGATTACGCCGCGTCGAAATCGAGCACCAGTTTTTCGC
>SCRB01000819.1 GCA_004299545.1 Rhizobiaceae bacterium | reverse complement strand
TTCGATCGCCGGCTTCGTCACCCAGCCTTCCTGTTCCTGTGCGATCATCAAAAGCGGAATGACGGCGGATTGCTGGCGTCCTTCGGGATATTTGGCGATCCACTTATCGGCCAGCGCCATGTTCGCCTGGGTGAAGGCGAAGCTTTCCGGCTGGATCTCTGCAAGTCTGCGTACGCTCATCGTCTCAATCTCTCGCCGGCTTTACCGATCCACCTCGCCGAAAACGATGTCGATCGAGCCCAGAATGGCGGTGACATCGGCCAGCATGTGGCCTCGGCAGAGGAAATCCATGGCCTGCAGATGCGCGAAGCCGGGGGCGCGCAACTTGCAGCGATAAGGCTTGTTGGTGCCGTCGGAGACCAGATAGACGCCGAATTCGCCCTTCGGCGCCTCGACCGCCGCGTAGACCTCGCCGGCCGGCACGCGATAGCCCTCGGTATAAAGCTTGAAATGATGGATCAGCGCTTCCATGGAACGCTTCATTTCGCCGCGCTTCGGGGGCACGATCTTTCCGTCTGTATTGGTGACGGGCCCGACCCTGTCCTTGCCGAGCAGCCGCTCGACGCACTGGCGCATGATCTTCCCCGACTGGCGCATCTCCTCCATGCGGATCAGATAGCGGTCGTAGCAGTCGCCGTTCTTGCCGACCGGGATGTCGAATTCCATCTCCGGATAGCATTCGTAGGGCTGCGATTTCCTCAGGTCCCAGGCGGCGCCTGAACCGCGCACCATCACGCCCGAGAAACCCCATGCCCAGGCATCTGCAAGTGAAACAACACCGATATCAGCATTGCGCTGCTTGAAGATGCGGTTGTCAGTCAGGATCACCTCAAGGTCATCGAGGGTCTTGTAAAAGGGCTCGATCCACTTGCCGATGTCCTCGACCAGCTTTTCCGGCAGGTCCTGATGGACGCCGCCCGGCCGGAAATAGGCCGCGTGCATGCGCGCGCCGGACGCCCGCTCGTAAAACACCATCAGTTTTTCGCGTTCCTCGAAGCCCCACAGCGGCGGAGTGAGCGCGCCAACGTCCATCGCCTGCGTCGTCACGTTCAGAAGATGCGAGAGAATGCGGCTGATCTCGGCGTAGAGCACGCGGATCACCTGCCCGCGGATCGGCACGTCGATGCCGAGCAGCCGCTCCACGGCAAGCGCGAAGGCGTGCTCCTGGTTCATCGGCGCGACATAGTCGAGCCGATCGAAATAAGGCACGGCCTGCAGATAGGTCTTCGCCTCGATCAGTTTCTCGGTGCCGCGATGCAGCAGACCGATGTGCGGATCGACGCGTTCCACGACTTCGCCGTCGAGTTCCAGCACAAGCCGCAAAACGCCGTGCGCAGCGGGGTGCTGCGGGCCGAAATTGATGTTGAAGTTGCGGACGTTGTGTTCGGTCATTGCGTCGCCCTCGGCGCAGCAGGCGATTGGTGAATGGTGAATGGTGAATGGTGAATGGTCATGAGCGCGGTGACGAACGCTCCAGAGAGCGAACATACCGCACCAGCCTTTTGCCAAGTCGCTCGGTCTGTTCCATGAAAGACGCGACTTGTTCCGCCGACAGTAATCCGACTCGCGCGGCGAGTAGCGCCTGCGTCTCCAGTTCCTTCAACGATCCTTGCGCGATCCGAAGAAATTGCACGAAGCTGCGCTTTTGCGCCCGGCCAAATCCCTCTGCAATGTTCGATGGAACCGATACCGCCGATCGCCGCATCTGGGAGGTAATGCCAAATGCTTCCTCGCGCGGAAACGTCCGCGTGAGCGAATAGACCAGCTCGGCGATGTCCACCGCCTCTTTCCAGACGATCAGATCGCGATAGTCGCGTATCTGGCCGGAATTTTCGTCCATTCACCATTCACCATTCACCATTCACTGTTTCGCCTTTTCGTCCCCGGGAAGCACATAATCCGTCCCTTCCCAAGGGCTCAAAAAGTCGAAATTGCGGAATTCCTGCCGAAGCTCGACCGGTTCGTAGACGACACGCTTCGCCTCGTCGTCATAGCGGACCTCGACAAAACCCGTCAGCGGGAAATCTTTCCGAAGCGGGTGCCCCTCGAAACCGTAGTCGGTCAGGATGCGCCGCAGGTCCGGGTGGCCGGTGAAGAGCACGCCATAAAGGTCGTAGACTTCCCGCTCGAACCACAGCGCGCCGGCGTAAACGCCCGTAACAGAAGGAACCGGCTCGTTTTCGTCCGTCGTTACCTTGATGCGGATGCGGAAATTCTTCTTCGGCGACAGGAGGTGGTAGACGACGTCGAAACGCTCCTCGCGATAAGGGTAATCGGCACCCGAAATATCGATGAACGAGATGAACTGATATTCCGGGTCGTCGCGCAGGAGCGTCAGGACTTCCACGATGGTGTTCTTCGGCACAGTGACAGTCAGCTCGCCATAG
>SCRB01000818.1 GCA_004299545.1 Rhizobiaceae bacterium | reverse complement strand
GATACGCTCGATGAAAGAATCACTGTTCGTGCCCGAGAGCTTCCTGGGCTGAACGATCCTGCTTCCGGACACATGATCTTCCCCGCGGCGCGACGATGAGCTTGATCCTGAACTGGCGCTGTTCGGCTCCCTGGACTTGCCCGAAATTGCGGTTCCACCCTCGTCACCGGAAGGTTCGACATCGGCCTCGGCGACAAGCGTGCGCAGCGTTGCGACCGCGGAGGATGGCGTTGAGCCCGGCCGGATGGCGATCGACAAGTCGACCAGGTCGAGTTTTCTGAAATCGATGTCATCCAGTTCTTCCGCAAGAGGCCCGCCGAGCACCGCCTCGATGGTTCGTTTGACGATGTCCGCATTGAGGTCGCCGCCGTTGAGCTTCAGTTGTGCGGCGGCGGCAAGCCTTGCCGGAACCCACCGGTCGCGTTCCGAAACGAGAAGGATTGGATAGGATCCCTGCGCGGCCAGGCCGATGCACCATCCGTCATCCTTATCGAGACGGTCCTTGCCGGTGAAACAGACGACCTGCCACTTTGCGCCGTCCATGGTCGGGAAATAGAAGCTGTTCCGCCGTTCGAGATCGTATCCGTTGCAGCGATTGACTTCTCCCGGCAGGATCAGGCCTCGCGCCAGGAGATTGACGAAGCAGGTCTCGAAATGCCGCGTCGCGCAATGAATGGCGACGATCGGCTGCCGCTGGCGAAGGATGTCGTGCACTTTGCGTTCGGCACGTTCGGCATTGCCGACCGCCTGCGCCACGAGCAGCAGGCACGCAACCTCGGATGCTCTAGGAGGTACGGCGGCCTGCCGCACGGCGCGCACGATCTCCGTCGCTCGTGCAGCGCCATCCCGAAACGCATGATCGGCTGCAATCTGCGTGGCGGAGGCTGATGGCGACTGCTCCGATCCGGCGCCGTCAACGGACATGTCTCCATTGCCGAGGACCGGATGACTGCCTTCGCTATCCAGCCTGCGCCTCTGGCGCGCCAGCCTGGCGGCGGCTTGTGGTCCAGATGCAGCTTCCGGAAGTGCGTCCCCGCGATGAAACACCTGGAGAACGCGGCCGCCGCTGTCGACGCATTCTTCGCGCAGAAAGCCTGCCTCGACGGCTGCAGCGACGGCGCGGCGCTCGGCCTCGCGACGCAGCCGCCGCACGAAATGCCGCGCGAGGCGGGCATTCATGCCTGGCGCTGATTGTGTTGCTGCCGTCATCCCTGATCCTTTCTCCGTTAGAGAGCGTGCGGTACGCTCATTGCGGCTCCCGGTGCCGTTCACGGGTTTCCACGAGTGTTTCGACGAGACGTTCCAGCTTGCGGATCGACCCGCCCGTCCAGGCGCGCGCCAGGGCTTCGATCTCGTACCCTTCGAGCGGTGTCGCCCAGCGCGGGTCATGGCCCTGTTCGAGGTAGAGTCTTTCGAGGATGCGGCTCGCCAGGAATGGAAGGTGTTCCGGCCCGGGTTCCGGAAAGCGAAGGATCCGGCATCGGTCGCGCAGAACGGCCGGAAGGCTTTCGACCTCGTTTGCCGTCATCAGCCATGAGAGATGCGACAGGTCGCAGTTCGACTCGACATAAGGATCGAACCAGCGGACGGAGGTTTCCTTCTCCAGAAGTCCAACCAGCACGTCATGGACGTTGCCGTTGTGCCGGCTTGTTCCCACCTTCTCGATCTCGTCGAGGATGATCGCGGGGCCGGCGCATTCATGGCGGCGCACGGCCATGACGGCGAGGCTGGGCTCGCCCGAGGACCATCGGCGCGCCGTTCCCCCGAGCGCGCTGTCGCTCAACCCGCCGCAGGAGACCAGTTCATAGGGAACACCAAGTTCCTCGATCAACCGCCTTGAGAAGCGGGTCTTGCCGCATCCCGGCGTTCCGAGCAGGATCGCCGGACGGAAACGCACATGTGTTCTGCCGACCAGCCCCTTCAGCATCTCATCGGCAATCGAGATGGCCCAGGGAAATTCCGTCGTCAGCCGTGTCCGCACGGCGGCAAGGTCGGGAGTGCCGGGCAACGGCAAGCGACACCGCACGAACGCCTCGAACTCCTTGAGGACGCGCTTGCCTTCCGACGTGGCATCGTTGCCGACGGAGGTGAAAACGATGACCGACCCGTCTCTATCGGTTACGTCCAGCGTTTCGTTGTCGACGACCTCCGTCAGATCATCGATGACAAGAGGCTGCTCATCCGGCTCCGTCCTCTTTGACGCGCGCTTGATCGCCCCCTCGAAATCGCGCTCGTAGCCTTGCAGCATGCGCGACAGCGATCGGCGCGAGGCGTAAAGATTGTCGACCTTGGCGGCATGGGCGAGCGAACACGCCATCACGGCCCACGCGAGCGCCCGCCCGGCCATGCCAAGATCATCTCGTTGGTTGATGTCCCGCAGCGCGACCGTTGCCGCTTCGCCTGCGATCGATGCGGCGGCATCCGAATCCCCGGAGGAGGCGAGATAGAACCGGCACCGCAATCGACATGCCTCGATGGGGACGCCCTTTACCTCTTCCACGCCATCGAGGGCTTTCACCAGAGATCGTACGCCGTCGTCGCTCTGCTCGACGGTCAATTCCTCCAAGGCAGCGGCGAGGGATGCGAACGCGAGATCACCGCGCTTCCTGACCCGTCGCCACAGCCGTTCGGCATATTCGCGGATGTCCTCGCCGAGGTCGCCCCGGAAGAAGCACATGCCGCGCAGCAGTTCCTCCTCGCTCGGCAGGTGCAACCCCTCGACGGCTGCGTTCAGCCGCCGGCTGAAGTGACGGTCCTGCGAATCCTGGGGACTCATGGCCACGACTCAGGCATCCAGGCCGGAACGCTCAGCGGGGCGGCCAAGCCGATACCAGCGCGACAGCGTGCGTGCCCAGCTACGGTCCGTCGAAAGCAGCCACAGATCGGACGTGCCGATCAGCCGGTTCTTGCCGACAAGCTCTGGATGGCCCGTCGATAGACCCGCAAGGCAAGGGACCAACCGCTGGCCAAGGATCCATCGGTCGAGAATCGGGGCATCGTCGCCGGCCATCGCCTCCGGCGGCACGCCACGGTGGATGCGTTCCACGTCAGCGACCAGTTGGGCCAGACGCTCCATCTCGTGCACGAAATCGGAATCGGGTTCGTCGTGCTGGTTGAACAGCAGCATCTGCAAGCCTCCGTCAGTCCGCCCAAGGATCCGGTGCATTCGGATCCTTGCGATTCGCTGGAATCAGCGGGACAGACATACGGCGTCGTGTCATCGGCGTCCATAGCGTCGATTATGGCGTCCACGACGCCACACAAAGATTCCCCTATGGATTGCCGCCGGCACCATCTGGAGTGCCGACGGGGCAGGCGTTAGGAATGGGGCATGGATGTCCCCAACGAACTCCTGCGGGCCGCGCGTGTCGCCCTGAACATCGGCCAGCGAGAACTCGCCAAGCTTTCCGGCGTCGGGCAGCGGACCATCCTGCGCATCGAACGCAACGACGAAACGGTCACGCTGGAGTCACGCCGTCGCCTGCAGGATGCCTTCGAGAAGGCTGGCGTGACATTCGTTCCCGATGACGGCGTGTCCGGTCCGGGTCTGCGGATGCGCAGGGATCTTATTCAGCAAGGCAATTTGAGGTTCTAAACACTGATATCGACAGTCCAAGCCGTTCTGACGGAAGTGCGCTGGGCTCGAACCTTATTGTCCACCCTCGATATTGAGCAGATATGTCGATTCCAATCCGCGAACCGAGCAGTCTCTCTTTGAATCTGCGCGAGTTGTGAATGAATCAGATTTGGTTGTCTAATGAATCTGGAGGCTTCTGTGAGGTCTGCTGGCATGACGGGGCGGCCGGGCTGGGTGTCGGACCTCATTGTAAGCCGGATTGAACGGAGCCGCGGGCAGGACTGGCGCTATGGGG
>SCRB01000817.1 GCA_004299545.1 Rhizobiaceae bacterium | reverse complement strand
CGCCGCGACAAGCTGGTTGCCCTCGCGACGAATAGCCGTAACGCGTGTGTTGATGGTGATCCTGACGCCCTTCTCATGAAAGGCCTTCATATAGGGCACATGGTTCATGCCGCCCATTTCCGGCGCGAAGAAACGCTCGGGCGAGACGAGTTCCAGGCGCGCGCCGGCGTTGGCGACCATTTCAGCGGCGGTCATGCCGGAATGGCCGCCATTGTCGTCGTAAAGCAGCACATTCTCGGCCGGCTTCACGGCGCCGGAGATGATATCCCAGCTCGACACCGCCAATTCTTCGCCAGCGTCGAGCGGAGGGTTGTTGGGCAGGCCGCCCGTGGCGACGATCACAACATCCGGATCGAGCGTCGTCACGTCGTCCTTTTCGGCCCAGACGCCGTAGCGCAGTTCGACGCCGAGATGCTCCAGTTCCGACAGCCGCCAGTCGACGATGCCGATCAGTTCCTTGCGGCGCGGATTGAGCGCCGCGAGCCTGACCTGCCCTCCGGCTTCGTTCGACGCTTCGAGCACTGTCACCGAATGACCCCGCTCGGCCGTAACGCGCGCCGCTTCGAGCCCGGCCGCGCCGGCGCCGACGACAACCACCTTCTTCAGCGGCCCGTCGCTGCGCGGGATGATATGCGGCATCCACGCTTCCCGCCCGGTCGAAGCGTTATGGATGCAAAGCGCCTCGCCGCCCTCATAGATGCGATCGAGACAGTAGGTCGCGCCGACGCAGGGACGGATGCGGTGCTCCTCGCCGGCCATCACCTTCCTGACGATATGAGGATCGGCGATATGCGGCCGGGTCATGCCGACCATGTCGAGCTTGCCCTCGGCGATCGCGTGCCGCGCCGTCGCTACGTCCGAAATGCGCGCGGCGTGGAAGACAGGGAATTTCGTCGCGGCGCGCACATCGCCGGCGAAATCGAGATGCGGCGCCGACCGCATGCCCTGGATCGGAATGACCTCGTTCAGCGCCGCGTCCGTCTCGATATGGCCGCGGATGATGTTGAGGAAATCGAACTTGCCGGAAGAGGCGAGGCGTTTTGCGATTGCGACGCCCTCCTCCCGTGACAGCCCCTTCTCCCAATCCTCGTCGGCCACCATGCGGATACCGACGATGAAATCCGGCCCGACCGCCTCGCGCACCGCGTCGATGACGCGAAAGGTGAAGCGCAATCTGTTGTCGAGCGAGCCGCCATACTCGTCCTCGCGCCTGTTCGTCGCCGGCGACCAGAAGGAATCCATCAAGTGCCCGTAGGCCTCGAACTCGAAACCATCGAGGCCGGCCGCCTTCATGCGCTCCGCCGCGCTCGCATAATCGGCGATGATCCGATCGAGGTCCCATTCCTCCGCCGTCTTCGGGAAGGAGCGGTGCGCCGGCTCGCGCACCGGCGAAGCCGACAGGACCGGCAGCCAGTCGGCCTTGTTCCAGTTGGTGCGGCGGCCAAGATGGGTAAGCTGGATCATCACCGCCGAGCCATGCTCGTGGCAGGCATCGGCAAGCTCCTTCAGCCAGGGCACGATCTCGTCGCGATAAGCATGGAGGTTGCCGAAGGCAGATGGGGAATCGCGCGACACCACCGCCGAACCCGCCGTCATGGTGAGCGCGATGCCGCCCTTCGCCTTCTCAGCATGATAGAGCCGGTAACGCTCCTTCGGCATGCCGTCTTCGGAATAGGCCGGTTCATGCGCCGTCGACATGACGCGGTTCTTCAGCGTCAGGTGCTTGAGCCGGTAGGGCTGGAGAAGCGGGTCTTTCTGATTCATGTGGCTTCATTCCCCTCACCCTGGCCCTCTCCCCGCAAGCGGGGCGAGGGAACGTTGTAGTAGCGGCCAGTCCTTCTTCTCCCCGCTTGCGGGGAGAAGATGCCGGCAGGCAGATGAGGGGCATGATAGCGTTCTTGATCTGCCTGTTGTCCATCCATCCTTCGATCATCGTTCAACTGACAGTATCCGGCAACCGCTCCGTCCGCTGCGCGATGAAATCCCGGAGGCCCTCGGCGACGCCGTCATCGAGCGTCGGCTCGACATAATCGAGGAGCATGGCGCGCGCTTTCTCGCGGCCACGCGTGTCATGGTCCTTGGCGCCCTCGGCGGACCATTGCTCGAAGGAATTGAAGTCCATTGTGGTCGGCATGAAGAACGCGGACTCGAAATGCTCCAGCGTGTGCTGGGTGCCGAGGAAATGGCCCTGCGGCCCGACCTCGCGCACCGCCGCCATGGCCTCCTTGAAATCGTCGAAGGAAAGGCCGCCCGCATATTTGTACCAGCCGACAAGCTGCTCGCAATCCGTCGCGAACTTCGAATAGCCGCATGTAAGGCCCGCTTCGAGCCAGCCGGCCACATGCCAGATGTAGTTGGCGCCGGAAAGGATGGCGGCGTGCATCAGCATGTTGGCTTCATAGCCCGCCTGCGCGTCGTTCAGCTTCGACCCGACATGGAAGCCCGACGTGCGCCACGGAAGCCGGTATTTCCGCGCCAGCGCCCCCATGAGATACATCATCTGCGCTGCTTCCGGCGTGCCGCCCATGGGCGCGCCGGTCTTCATGTCCACCGTGACCATGAACTGCCCGTAGATCTGCGGTGAGCCCGGGCGCAAAAGTTGCGTGAAGGCGACGCCGGCAAGCGCTTCGGCATTGACCTGTGCGACCGCGCCCACCGCCGAAGCCGAGGTGGAAGCGCCGCAGAGCGCGAAGGGCGCAAGGATCACCGGTTGGCTGTGGCGCGCATAGACCTTCATGGCGTCCAGCATCGTCGCGTCCCAAACGAGCGGCGAGTTGCAGTTGGTGATCGATACCAGGACCGGATTGTCGCGGACATAATCTTCGCCGAAGACGATCCCCGCCATCGCCATCGTGTCTTCGGCGCGTTCCTTCGACGTCACGATACCCATGAACGGCTTGTCGGAATGCTTAAGCGCCGAATGGATGATGTGGAGATGGCGCTTCGGGACCGCTATCTCCATCGGCTCGCAGATGATCGAGCTTGCCGAATGCAATGCCGGCGCCATCTGCGCCATCTTGTGGAAATTCTGGAGATCGGCGAGCGTGCCGTAGCGCCGCTTGTTGTCGAGGTCGCGCACATAGGGTGCGCCATACATCGGCACGAAGACCGAGTTCTTTCCCCCGATCCGCACCGAACGCTCGGGATTGCGCGCATTGAGCGTAAATTCGGCGGGAACCTTGGCCACGAGTTCCATCAACAGGCTGCGGTCGATATGGACCCGCGTCCCGGAAACGTCGGCTCCTGCCTCCTTCCATAGCGCGATCGCCTCGTCGTCGCGGAATTCGCATCCCACTTCTTCAAGGATACCGAGCGACGCCTCATGGATCAGTTCCACGGCCTCGTCAGGGACGATCTCGTAGACAGGTATCTCGCGCACGAGTGTCGGCAGCGAGGCGACGCGCGCCGACCGCATGGCCTTGCGCCCGAGATGGCCACCGCCGCGCCGGCGGGATGCGGGCGCTTCCTGCGTCGAGGCTGTGTCTGTCGTCATGCCGGCTCTCCCTTGCCTCTAGGAGAGCGCCTGCGCGCCGGTTGTTCAAGCGAAATAGGAAGTCGGCTCGCTTGAGTTGAACTCAACGATCCGAGGGAAAGAAGCCAATCCCTGAGCAGGACCGCCTGCGGGCTGAGCGGCCGGCGGGCGCTCCATGTCACGAAATAGGACTGCGGGGCGGTGATCTCGGCATCCGTCACCCGCACGAGGGTCCCCGTTTCGATCAGCGGCGCGACGAGGCTCTCCCAACCGAGCGCCACCCCTTGTCCGCTGCGCGCCGCCTGAAGGGCGATCACGTAGCTGTTGAAGCGCCGCACGTTAACGTGCCGCTCGGGGACATGCCGGTCGGGAGTATGCTTGCCCGGATAGCCGACCTCGCGCAGGAATTCCGCCCAGGTCGTCCAGGTCCAGTCGATGCCTTCGACGGACAGCAGTTGCAGTCGCGCCATCTCGGCCACCGATCTTACGGGATACGCCTTGGCGAAAGCGGGACTCGCGACGGGAAAGATGCGGTCATCGTAAAGCTTGGCCGAAAGTTCGTCCGGCCACTCGCCGTCGCCGTAGCGGATACGAAGATCCACGTCAGGGCGGTCCAGACCATGCGGATGATCCGAGATCACATGGTCGACGACGATGTCGTCGTGCCGGTTCCAGAAAGCGCCCATGCGGGGCATCAGCCACAGATGCGCCATGGCCATGGTGCTGCCGATGGTGGCCACGGCCTGCCCGCCCAGCGATTTTATCTGGCGGAAGGTCGATGACATCCGTTCGAAGCCTTCGCGCAGCGCAGCCGCCATCGCCTCGCCTTCGCGGGTCAGTTCGAGCGCCCTGTGCCGGCGCAGGAACAGCGGCACGCCGAGTTCTTCCTCCAGTGTCCGGACCTGCTTGGAGATGGCGCCGGGGGTGACGTTGAGTTCCTCCGCCGCCTTGGTCAGGCTGAGATGGCGCGCCGCCGCTTCGAAAGCGGCGAGCGCGATCAACGAAGGCAGGCTGTAGAAACGGCGGACCATCGAACCCCTGTCCAGCCGCTTCCCGCGGCTCGATTGCAAAATGAACGTACTTTCCGGGATCGATTGCCTGTGGCTCAATCGCGCAGGAATTTCGTTCAACTTGACTATTAGCCTCGGTTGCCCGTGGATGTGCAACCGTCGTCTTCATCAGCGAAGGCGGTTAAACCGTGAAAGCCGGGGGGAGAGGGCGATGCCAGAACAGAACTTACGGACCTTCAAGCGGCTTTTCACGCCGGCGACGCTTCGCGGCAGGACGCTGCGCAACCGGATCGTCTTCGGTGCCCATACGGCCAACATGGCTGAGGACGGGCTGCCGACCGAACGGCATGTCGGCTACTACGCCGAACGCGCCATCGGCGGCGCGGGAATGATCGTGGTCGAGCCGATGCCCGTGCATCAGGCCGCGGTGCTGACCCGAGGCAATTTCCGCCCTTCCGACGACGGCGTCATCCCACATTTCCGCAAGATAACCGAGGCGATCAAGGGCAACGGCGCCGTCGCCATCCAGCAACTTTACCATGTCGGCCAGCACGCTGATTCCGACAATTCGTTCCATGCGGGCTGGTCGCCGTCCGGCCTGCCGAGCTACCACGATTCCGACGGTTCGCACCGGATGACCGAAGCCGAGATCGAGGCAACGATCGACGGCTTCGTCCAGGCAGCGCGGCGCTGCCGCGAAGCAGGTTTCGACGGAGTCGAGGTCTGGGCGGCCTATCATTCGATGCTCGACCAGTTCTGGACGCCTTGGTCGAACCGGCGCGACGACCGCTGGGGCGGCAGCCTCGAGAACCGCACGCGGATGAGCCGTGAGGTGACGACCCGTATCCGCAAGATGTGCGGCGAGGATTTCATCATCGGCCTCGCCATCAATGACGATCCGGAGGTCGAGGTCGCGCTGGGACGCGAAGCACTGGCGGAAATCATCGACCTGCACGACCGCGACCACCTGATGGATTACGTGACCTGCGGATCGGGGAGCTATTTCGATTTCTACAAGATCATGCCGACCTTCCTCTATCCGGAGAAGCTTGGCGCCGATCTGGCCGGTGTGCTCAAATCCACGGTTCGCCATGCGCTTATCACGGCCGAAAGCCATATTCGTACGCCGGAAAATGCCGAGAGCGTGCTGAGCGAAGGGCGGGCCGACCTCGTCTCCATCGTGCGCGGCCAGATCGCCGATCCGCATCTGGCCAACAAGGCCGCTGCCGGACGGCCGGAGGATATACGCGGTTGCCTCTCCTGCAACCAGATGTGCTGGGGCAGGCGCTCACGCGATTACTGGATAAGCTGCGTGATCAACCCCTCGGCCGGCCGTGAATGGGAATGGGGCGGCGACCGCTTCACGCCCACTGAGCGGCCGGGCCGGGTCCTTGTCGTCGGCGGCGGTCCCGCCGGCCTCGAAGCCGCGCGGGTCGCCGCCGAGCGCGGGCACCGGGTCGTGCTCGCTGAAGCCTCTGATCGGCTTGGCGGGCAGTTCCGCCTTGCCGGATTGCAGCCGCGCCGCGCCCAGATCATCGACCTGATCGACTGGTACGGACGCCAGCTCGACAAGCTTCACGTGGACATACGCTACGGACAATACGTCGAAGCCGGAGACGTCGATGGCGACGGCGCCGATCACGTCATTGTCGCAACCGGCGCGCTGCCGCCGGAGGGTGCGTTCCAAAGGGCATTGCCACAATTCGACACCATTCCAGGCGGCGGGCAGGTCATGTCTGCCGAAGCCGTGATGGCACGCGAGGCAAGGCCGGGGAAGCGCGTTCTCCTGCTCGACGACTGCGGCAACTGGAAGGGCTGCGGCACGGCCTGGCGGCTCGCGGAAGACGGCCATGAGGTGACGCTGGTGACGCCTGACGCGCTCGTCGGCAAGGAATTGCAGCGGATGGCGGCGGATGCCCCCCTGCGCCGCGCGCTCGCGCGTCTCGGCGTCCGCTTCGTGACCGAGAGCGCCATCGTTCATTGGGACGGCAGAACGGCGAAAGTCGTGTCCCTTCTCGATGGCGGAGAAAGAGAGGTCGAGGCCGACGCGCTCGTCTTTGCCGCCACCAGCATGGCAGAGGACCGCCTGTCGGCCGGCCTCGAAGCACGTGGCATCGCCTTCACAGCGATCGGCGATTGCACGGCCGCCCGGCAGGCCGCATATGCCATTTACGACGGGCGGAAAGCGGCACTCGCGCTCTGATTTTCAATAGCCGGAATCGGTAAAAGGACCGAACGGCGAAGCCGGTTGGTTATCCGCGGCAAATCGGCTACGGTTTTGCGGGCAATTGCGAAGGGGGCATCTATCGATCCGGGAGTCGTGACCAATGGCGCTGTTTGGCTTTCGGATCAGGGACCCGGCGCGGGACCGGCGGACGGACGATGAAAGGTTCCGGCAATTGTGCCGCTTGCTGGGAGATTTCCGCAGCGGCATCGAGCGGGAACGGGACGGCCTGCGGTCGCGCCACGACAGCGTGATGGCGAATGCCGCCTTTTCCCAGCAGGCATTCGAAGACGACCGTGGCAATGTGGACATTTCGTCCAGGATCGACGACATGACCGAAACGATGATCCGCTACGGCAAGCGGATCGCGACACTTGAACGGCAGATCGCTTTCATTGCCGATCTCGAACGCCAATCGGTCGCGTTCGTCGCGGAAGAGGGGAAAGCGGAAGAGGCCCGGTAGGTCCGGCGTGAATCCGTTTGAACGCGACGCGATTTAATGCCGCCACGCTGACGCTCTCCTTTCTCCACGCTCCCGCCGCAATGGCTCTTCAGTACGGGGCCGGTGAAACAGGACAGAAGTTCCGCGATGCAAAAGCTCTCGGGCCTCTTCGGCATGCACAAAGGGGCGTTCAGGGCGAGACGCAGCCGTTTGAAACTCGATCTTACCGGAACCACCGTTTACGCGGTCGGCGACGTGCATGGCTGCCTCGACGAGTTGGTCGCCCTGGAGAAGAAAATCCATGCCGATGCCAGCGCCTGCGGGTTGCCTGCCCTGATCGTCATGCTCGGCGACTATGTCGACAGGGGGCCGGCTTCCTCGCAAGTGATTGACCATCTGATCGCCCCGCCGCCTCAGGGACTTGAACGCATTTGCCTGGCCGGCAATCACGAAGTGATGATGCTCGACTATCTCGAAGGCCGGATCGATCTGGCGGAGTGGGGGGCCCTGGGTGCCGCGTCGACGCTGATGTCATACGGGATCGATATCAACAGGGTGCTGGCCCTCTCCGCCGACAAGAGGATCGTCGACGACATGATCAAAAGGTCGGTGCCCGCTTTTCATCTGGACTTTCTGCAGCGCTTGCCCGTCCTGCTCGAAACACCCGAGATCGTCATGGTCCATGCCGGTCTGAGACCCGGCATCCCGCTCGATGAACAAACGGACGACGACCTCGTTTCCATCCGCTCCGCCTTTCACGAAAAGGCCCATTCGCTCAGGAAATATGTCGTGCATGGACACACGCCGGTTTCCTCTCCGACGCGCGATGGACGGCGCATCAACATCGATACGGGCGCATTCTTCTCCGGCAGGCTGACGGCGCTCCGCATTCGCAACAGCAAAGGCCGCTATTTCCAGAACTGATCGATTACCGTTGTTTCCGGCCATCGGCAGGGGCGGAATCGACGGTCTCGTGGTAATAGCTGGAATAACGGTCCAGATATTGCTCCGAACCGCCGAAATTTGCGTAGCGGGCAAGCTTCTTCATGTTGGTCTTGTTGAGGATGAGCCCCAACACTTTAGAGCGAAGCTGAGGCTCTTCCGCAAGTGCCGTTCGAACCAGCGCTCTCGGTGTCGCGCCCCATTCGGCAATGAGAATGAAGCCGTCCGTAAGCGGCTCGAACGCCTTGGCATCCACGACAGGCCCGAGCGGCGGCAGGTCCATGATAATATAGTCATAAAGCTCCCGGGCCTGTGCGATCAACTCCCACATGCCCCGTCCCGCCAGCAACTCGCTCGTATGCGAGAAGCCGCCATGGGCAGCGCCAGGAAGGACGGCAAGCCCGGTCTTGCGGCTGACCACGACGGCGTCCTGCCACCGCTGCTCGCCGATCAGGGCCTCGACGACACCTTTGCGGGCACTCAAGGAAAGGCTGCGGCTCAGGCTGGGATTGCGCAAATCGCCATCGATCAGCAAGGTCCTGAATCCGCTTGCTGCCAACAGTTCCGCAAAATTGGCGGCAACTGTTGTCTTGCCTTCCCGCGGCAGCACCGAAAGGAAGCTGACAACCTTGCAGCTCTTGCCCTGCAGGACGATGTCGACGGCCAGCTTGGCGCTACGCAGCGTTTCCGCGAACGCCGAGGACGGCGCGTTTGCGGCGACCCGCAGGATGGGCGGCATATCGGGCGAAGGCACGCCCTTCGCGTCGCCGCCGCTTTCGCGCTTTCTTTGCGCATTTTTTCCGGCCCGGCCTCCGATAATCGGGAGATAGCCGAAGAAGTTCAGATCGACGGCGGAGCGCACGTCTTCGCCGGTGCGGAAAAAGCGCTCGCGGAACTCCTGCAGACCCCCTATTCCGGCGCCCGCAAGCATGCCGAGCACCAGCGAAAGACCGAGGATGAGGGATTTGCGCGGGCTTGAAGGTGAGGTGGGGTCGTCCGCCTGCGAGATCACGCGCGCCTTCGCGATCGGGAACGATCGTTGCTGCAGGGCTTCGGCATGGCGCGAGAGGAATGCCTGATAGAGCGAGGAAAGCGCATCGGCCTTTTGCTCAAGCTCGCGAAGGTGAACCATGGCCTGGCTGTTCTTCGTGTTCTGCCCGGTCATCTGGTCGACATTGGTGCGCAGGGAATCCTCCCGCGCCTTGGCAACCTCGTATTCGTTGCGATAGCTTTCGGTCAGCTGCTTCAGTTCCTGGTAGATCTGCCCGGCCAGTTCCTCCTGTTGATGACGCAGGGCCACAGCCTGGGGATGATCCTTTCCGAACTGGGATTCGATCTGCTGCTCGCGGCGCGTGACGTCCAGATAGCGGACCCTGAGGTCGTTGATGATGTTGGTGTTGGTGCCGGTCCCACTGTCCTTGTTGACCGGTATCGTCGCATTGCGCACGGCATTGTCCGGGCCGCTGTCGACGATCGCCTTGAACTGGAAGTAACGCGCCCTGGCGTTTGCCGTGTCCGCCTGGGCGAGGATCAGCTGCTTGTTCAGGTCCGACAATTGCTGATCGGACAGCAGATTGCCGCTCGTCGAGTTGAGGCCGTGGGCCGCCCGAT